>JBAVRC010001194.1:0-8326 GCA_049694615.1 Thermosynechococcaceae cyanobacterium
GTATAACCTTGTCGCTCGAGAATACGTCTGAGCATCAGTTTTGTTACGGGGTCATCGTCAATCACCAAAATTGAATACATGGCGCTCTTTAATATCGTTAACGCGGTGTTGGCGTGAAATCGTAGATGGTTGTCCAAAGATGCGCTGACGCAATGGCAGGACATCGCCCCGATAGTCCTATCTTGATAGTATGCCCAGAGGGGAAGTTTGCGATCGGTAGAAGATGGTTGGATGCTGTCATGCTAGATTTAGCTATGTGTCTAATCCTGTTAGTCAACTGTGCAGCAAACCCATCATCTTCACGTTAATACCGATTTACAAGAGCTTTCTCGTATCCTGGAGTGGCTACAGTCTTTGGATCAATTTTCCGTGTCGGAAGAAGACTGGATGCAGTGCCAGATCGCACTGGCTGAGGGATTTACCAATGTGGTTAGACATGCACACAAAACATTGTCCCCCGAGACTTCCATTGACATCGATCTGGATTTCTTTCCCGCCCATGTCGAGATGCGAATTTGGGATTATGGACCACCCTTTTCCCTGATGGAGCAATTGGAATCCTTGAGCGCTAGCGTTGATGATGAGCTGGGATCAGGGCGAGGGTTAATCCTCTTGCAAAAAATTGCAGATCAACTCGAATATGTGCGAGTGGATGCCCATCGCAACTGTTTGATGCTCATTAAACATCGGTCTTCAGAGCATTAATGACGGGGTGTTAAAGGAATAGTTGCATCGGGTTATGTCGCAGCAGTTTTGTAAGCATCCTAAAAAGGGCTGGATTTGATGCCTTATACTGCTGGATTTGATGCCTATACTTAAGCCGCTACTAACACGGTCGTCAACGTCTTCCAGGTGACATCGCGATCGCCCCCCAATTCCACAATCACTTTCAGTCGGGGTTCCGCTTGGGTCAGATCGCACAGGTAAGCCAGTTCTTGTTGCGAGAGTCGCTGACCATCATAGAGCCATAGCACCAAGCCCTTGGCACCAGGGGGCAACTGCTCTAGCTGATAACTGACCAAGGGCGGCAAAAAGTAGGTCCGAATATCGTTTTTGCCCACGTGGGCCGGACGGACGCCATGCACTTGGGTTAAGTAGGAGGCCAAATCGCCCAGACCGGGAGCGGACACAAACAAGGTGACATAGCCCGCTGAGCGAATTCGGCGCATATAGCGGCCTTCAAATCCGCCTTCTAGGGGCACATACACGCCCACTGCACCAGCCGATTCAACATCGCGAATGAATTTTTTACCCGTAACCAGTAGCGCCATGATGGGGTCCTATATCGATTGCTGTTTGGTTTGCCCAGGTTGGGCGCTTTGTTTGCCGATTTTATCGCGTTTATCGCCCCAATTTTAACCTTTCGGATTGTAACTTTTCATCATGTTTCGGCAATCCTTAGCCAGTGCTGCCCCTCAAATTTGTCATGATCGGCGTATTGGGAACCAATATTGCCTTGCATTGCGAGGTGTTTTATGGGAATTGCCAGCATCAATCCGACTACAGGCCAACTGTTCCAGTCCTTTGAGCCATTAACTGAGGATGAGGTTCAAGCCAAAATTGCCTCAGCAGCCCACGCGTTTCAAACCTATCGCGAAACCTCCTTTCTCGAACGCAGCCATTGGTTGCGCAATGCGGCTGCTCACCTGCGGGACGACCATCAAACCCGCGAGTATGCCCAGCTCATGACCCTGGAAATGGGCAAACCCATCACCCAGGCGATCGCCGAAATCCAAAAATGTGCGTGGGTCTGCGACTACTACGCCGACCATGGTTCAGCCTTGCTGGCCGACGAATTCATTGAAACGGATGCCACCCAGTCCTGGGTGAGCTATCAGCCCCTGGGTCCCATTTTGGCCGTGATGCCCTGGAATTTTCCTTTTTGGCAGGTGTTTCGCTTTGCAGCCCCCGCGCTGATGGCAGGGAATGTGGGTCTGCTGAAACATGCCTCCAATGTGCCCCAATGTGCCCTGGCCTTAGAAGCTATTTTTGCCGCAGCGGGCTTTCCCCAAGGCGTTTTTCAAACCTTGTTGATTCCTGCCGACCAGGTTGCCGCTGTGGTCCAGTCCCCCCACATCAAAGCCGCCACCTTAACCGGGAGCGAATCGGCTGGGATCAGTTTGGCGCAGACTGCTGGCGCGAATCTGAAAAAAACCGTGCTGGAGTTGGGGGGCAGCGATCCATTTATTGTGACGCCCTCGGCTGACCTGGAAGAGGCGATCGCTGTAGGGGTTAAGGCTCGAATGCTCAATAACGGTCAATCTTGCATTGCGGCCAAACGGTTTATTGTGTTGGAGGCGATCGCCGATACCTTCATCGAACAGTTTGTCCAAGCCTTCCGTCACCTAACCTTGGGCGACCCGATGCTCGACATCACCGATCTGGGCCCCTTAGCCACCGCCGATATTCGCGATCAACTGCACCAGCAGGTGCAAGTCTCCGTTGCCTCTGGGGCCGACTGTTTGACGGGCGGAAAACGGTGGTTGGGACTACCGGGTTATTTTTACGAACCGACTATCCTCAAAAATATTCCCGCCGCCAGTCCCACCTTCCGCGACGAGTTCTTCGGTCCCGTGGCCTTGGTGTTTACCGTCCCAGACTTAGACACGGCGATCGCCTTGGCCAATGACAGCCCCTTTGGGTTGGGAGCCAGTGCTTGGACCCATGATGGAACAGAGCGCGATCGCCTGATTCGCGAATTGGACGCAGGAGCCGTCTTTATCAACGGCATGGTCAAGTCCGATCCGCGCCTGCCCTTTGGCGGCATCAAACGCTCCGGCTACGGACGGGAACTCGGACGACCTGGAATTCTAGAATTTGTCAATATCAAAACCGTTTGGGTGAAGTGAGGGGACTATGAATACTGCAGAACTACTGGTCCAATGTCTTGAAAACGAAGGCGTCAAGTATATTTTTGGACTTCCCGGCGAAGAAAACTTGCATATCCTAGAAGCCCTCAAAGACTCCTCCATTCAATTTGTCACCTGCCGTCATGAACAAGGGGCCGCTTTTATGGCGGATGTGTACGGGCGGCTCACCGGGCGAGCCGGGGTCTGTCTTTCCACATTGGGTCCAGGAGCCACCAACCTCATGACTGGGGTGGCCGATGCCAACCTGGATGGCGCACCGCTGATTGCCATTACAGGACAAGTCGGCACAGACCGCATGCATATCGAATCCCATCAATACCTGGATTTAGTGGCCATGTTTTCGCCCGTTACCAAGTGGAGCGAGCAAATCGTCCGTCCCGACAACACCGCTGAAATCGTGCGGAAAGCCTTCAAAATTGCCCAAACCGAAAAACCGGGTGCGGTTCACATTGACGTCCCCGAAAATATTGCAGCCATGCCTGCCACAGCGAAACCGCTGCGCAAAAATCCCCCTGATAGAACCTTCGCCTCCTTTCATAGCCTGGAAAAAGCCGCCGCTATTATCGCCCTGGCCCACAACCCGATCATTTTAGTGGGCAATGGCGCGATCCGAGCCGAAGCTAGCGAAGCACTCACTGAATTTGCCACCCAACTCAATCTGCCCGTGGCCAATACCTTTATGTGCAAAGGGGTCATCCGCTATACCCATCCTTTGGCACTCTGGAGCGTGGGTCTACAACAACGGGATCACATTAGCTGTGGCTTTGATCGCACCGATCTGGTCATTGCCGTAGGCTACGATCTGATCGAGTATTCGCCGAAAAAATGGAACCCGACGGGCGAGATCCCAATTATTCACATCGCTACAACCCCGGCTGAAATTAATAGCAGCTATATTCCCGTCGCCGAAGTGGTCGGGGATATTTCCGACTCCCTGCAAGAAATTCTGCGGCGCTGCGATCGCCGAGGGAAACCCGATCCCTATGCCCTCTGCCTGCGCCCCGAAATCCATGCCGATTATGAACAATACGCCAACGATAGTGATTTTCCCATCCGACCCCAAAAGTTAATCTACGATCTACGGCAAGTCCTTGCCGACGAAGACATTCTCATTTCCGATGTGGGAGCCCACAAAATGTGGATTGCTCGCCATTACCACTGCGCCCAGCCCAACACCTGCCTCATTTCCAACGGGTTTGCGGCCATGGGCATTGCCATACCGGGGGCGATCGCTGCCAAGCTGGTTTATCCCGAACGACGGGTGGTTGCTGCCACAGGAGACGGCGGGTTTATGATGAATATGCAAGAACTCGAAACGGCGCTACGGCTCAAAACCCCCTTTGTGACCTTAATTTTCACCGATGGTGGCTATGGATTAATTGAATGGAAACAAATTCAGCAGTTCGGCTCAGCCGCCTTTACAAAATTTAGCAATCCCGATTTTGTGAAATTGGCAGAAAGTATGGGGCTAAAGGGCTATCGCATCTCAGACTGCTCCGAACTCTTGCCCACCCTCAAGGAAGCGCTCGCTCAAGAGGTGCCGACAGTCATCGATTGCCCCGTCGATTACCGTGAAAACCTTCTGTTTAGCCAAAAGTCCGGTACTTTAGATTGTCAACTTGAAGGGATGCAAGGGTCTGAACCCTTGGCATCAAAGGCAAAGACCGATTCCTAGCCACTTCGCCTTAGCGAAAAAATCAATAGCTTGCGGCGAGGAAAGGACTTGACCCAACTATCCCAGCTTCAACGCAGCCGCTATAGTACTAGTTGGATACAGGATGGGAACCATATGTATGTGTAGACTAAATAAAATGGTCGCGCTCTTTTTTAGAACTCGTGCTTGAAATAATACCTTTATTGCGGTTATTGTAGTTTTTCTGCATATACGCAGCGTTTTTGGAGAATTTTTAGACTTTAGTTTTAAGCGGTTTGTTTGAACGTAGTCTATTGACAATCATCGTCTGTCTTGATATGGAGCAGTAAATTTGTTCACTTCAGCGAAATAAGACAGATGCTTCTAAAATTCAAATATTGGCCCCCAACCCTCGAAGCCCATGACTAAACCGAGTCGCTCCCGTTCCGTTTCCGGTCAAGAGAAATCGCTCCCCAAGGAAAATCCCATTGAACTGGTTTCTGTGGACAGTGCTGCGGTAGAACCAGAGCCCCTTGAAAGTGCGGTAGAACCAGAGCCCCTTGAAAGTGCGGTAGAACCGGAAACACCCATCGACCCTGAAAGCCGGCAACAGCCCATTCCGCCCCCCAGCGAGCCGTTGCAATTTCGGGCGATCGGTCTCGTGCGGGGCAAGTACCAGCCCTCAGAAGAACGGTTTAATCGCGGGATGCTGGAAGTTGACAATGGTATGCAGCTCGATGCCGTACTATTGGGCCAAGTCATGAGCCTGGTCAAGAAATATATCGCTCTGGATCGCCCCTACAACTGGGTGGTGTACCCACGCACCCGCGAGAAGGAACAGACCCTGCATTTACAGATTGTGGGGGTTTGGTCGGCGGACGGATTTGGTCCGATTACGGGTCTGGAGACTGAGGCTGATCCAACGCCCGTCGAATTGGCCCAACCCATAGAAGACGGTTATTTCTCGGTGCGCGGCCAAATTGTGTTTCAATCCCAGGAAAAGCAACTGCTGTACGTCAAAATTCAACAGGCCGCCCGGAAGTCGAAAGATCGGGGCGAGCGTGCTAAAGCCTTCAAACTCAAGATCAATGGAACGCTACCCCAGAAGGCCGTGGGCTATTTCTGGGACTTGCAGGTGCAACGAGACGGGAACGAACTGGTACTCAAAGAGGGGACATCCATTGCCCCCATGCCCGTACAAAAAAATCAACGCCCCCAGAAGCGTCCATCCAAGCCCTTCTCCAAGATGCCCAACTCTCCCAAGCCCAATCGAGCCTATAAAACCCAGGCTGGTGGCGTTACGCCGCCGTCCCGCGAGTCTAGGCCCGTGCCCAAGCCCATTAAGCGTCAATCCAATCCGTCCGACTCCTGAAGCTTAGGGGCAAATAAGCCTTCGCCGCGTAGCAAGTCAAGAAAGGTAAACACAGCGGGCGAATGCCACATGTGAGCCAGCACGGCTGCGCCAATGCGACGAACCAAAGGGACGGGGAGCGATCGCACCTGGATTTTGTCAGGAATGGGCAAGGCCGCCAATTTTGGCAACACCGCTGCCCCTAACCCTTGAGACACCATACTGACAATGGTGGAGTCTTCCTTGATTTCGTAGGCCACTTTGAATCGTTGCCCCCATTGTTGCCAATGGTGGCGCACCGCTGTGGTGCATTCGGCATAGTTGTACAAAATAAACGCATACTGACTGAGATCGGTCCAGGTGATGGGATAGGGAGCCGATTTGCGAGACGGTGGCAACAACACCACAAATTCATCCTGCATAATTTCCCAGGTCTCGAAGTCGTCGGAGGTGCGCGGTAGGGGCATCAGGCCAATATCCACCTGGTTTTCTCGCAGGGCCTGTTCTACGGCATTGGGATCGGCCTCAACCAAACTGACTTCCACGTTGGGAAAGCGTTGGCTAAATTGCGCAATGAGGGGCGGTAATACATGGGTGGCCACACTCCGAAACGATGCAATCCGCACCCGCCCCCCATACAAATTTTTTTCGCGATGGGCCTCGGCTTCGATTTGGGCTTGGGCTTGCAAAATGCATTGGGCATGGGATGCAATGCGTTCCCCAACCTGGGTGGGATAGGCTCCAAAGCGTCCCCGTGCCAGCAACGAGACCCCTAACTCTTCTTCGAGGGCGGCGATCGCCCGACTGACAGCAGATTGCGATATCCCGAGTTGTAGTGCGGCCAGGGAAAAACTGCCCTGTTCAATGACCGCCATGAAGGTTTTGAGATGAGAAGTGTTCATCTATGACATCTATTCACTTTACGCATAGATACAACTCGTTTTTGTATTTGTTTCATGACAGATCCAGCCGTTACCGTAGTGCATATTCGTTAACGCTGGGTGCAGCCTACTTATAGGGGGCGACCTCAGCAAACGATGGTGCTCCGTTGTGAAAATACAATTTACCATTCTCAATCCCAATTTTGAATCCCATGTTTGACCTTGTCACCTACCGCAAATTTCGCGATACCCCCCAAGTTCGTTTTTTCGATATCACCGTTGACCGTTCCGATGCCCGCGATTTAGTCTTTCACGACGGACCTGCCGTTAGCCCCAATAACGACCCCGATGGGTTTTGGCAGTTTTATATGCACCCCAATCAGGAGGACAATTTGTTGGCCTTGACTGGTGGGCGAACCTTTTACCTGGTCAACTTTCAGTGGGATCATCCCTACCACATGGTGCGTTTGGAAGCGGGTGGCGAAATCTTGCGCATTCCGCCCGGCACCTTCCATCGTTCCATTTCCGATCCCAATGGCTCTTTGGTGCTGAATCAAGCAATCCGCACCGCCGCGACCACCATTGAAAAAGAATTTCGGGTTTACAACAGCGCCGAAATTCCCCGGTTGCGGTGGGTCACTTCCCAGGAGGGGGTGATGCCGGAGATGCATGGGTTTACAGGACCGATCTGTCGGGCCGCATAGCGCAGGATTCGTTGGTATTATGCATCGAAAATATCTGTCAGATCTAATACAAAACCGGGCAATACAGGATCTCCAGACAGGGATTTGGGCGATCGCAGGATCTCCGGGGCTTGATCGGGTCTAAAAATTTCGACTTGTTGGGTTTGCGGGTCCAGTAACCACCCCAACCGTGCCCCATTGGCGATATATTCCTGCATTTTTTGACGCAACTCGGCGATGGCATCGCTGGGTGATCGCAATTCAAGGACAAAATCAGGACACAAGGGTAAAAACTTTTTTCTTTGTTGCGGCGTTAAGTCATCCCAGCGTTGTTTTAAGACCCAGGAGGCATCGGGCGAGCGATCCGCACCATTGGGCAGTTTGAATCCACCTGAAGAGTCAAAGGCAACACCCAAATTCCGGCTTTGATTCCATTGGTACAGTTGCCCAGATAGCGAAAGGTTACGGCGACTGGTTTCGCCGCCTGTGGGTGGCATGATAATCAAAGCTCCCGATGCCGTACGCTCAAAACGGTAATCTCGGTGATGCTGACACAGATCAAAAAATTGATCGTCGGTCATTTCGATAAAGGGGGCGATGTCGAGGGTAAAAGTGTCCATACGTCGAACCCGTAAGCCTCCAGACATAGCCCCATCATAGATCGCTCTCAGCAAACCCATCAGTCTGGTCAGGACCAATGGGTCATATCAAACCGTCTTACGATTGAAGTTGATTTACTTCTGGGCAGACACGGAATCTAAATCCGTGGACAAGGCTTTTAACTCTCAGTTCGCGTGAATTTTTTAAGAGTATTGTGAATTCCCAGATCCTGCCTTACAGATAGGTCTGTTGAGAGGGGATGGCAAGCGTCGAAAGTCTGCTATACCTAGCTGATGCCAGAAATCAGC
>JBAVRC010001195.1:0-12259 GCA_049694615.1 Thermosynechococcaceae cyanobacterium
TAGCCGAATTTGCCAGGGACCATCGGAGTCAGAAGAAGCTCAGTCAAGCAGAAGTCAGCGATCGCGTTGGCCTCCGGCAAAAAACGGTGTCTGCCTTTGAAAGTAACCCCGAAGGAACCAAGCTAGAGACGTTCTTCCGATTGCTCTCCGCTTTGGATTTAGAGTTACAAATTGTCCCTAGGTCAGAGATTGGTGTCTCAACGCCGGGATGGGATGAAGAGTGGTAAACGCGAAGCAGATCATCGCGCTCCAGGTGCTGATGAATGGCCGACTCGTCGGATACTTACGCAAATTATCCAGTGGTGCCCTGACGTTTCAGTATGCGCCAGAATGGCTAGCAACCGCTGGCGCACGTCCCATTTCTTTGTCTTTGCCCTTGAAAGCGGCTGCCTACGAAGGCGATCGCCCGGATGGCTGAGGTGCTGGAGGCAAGGGCATCTGCTTGGGCACAAGATTGGGCTAGGAGGCTGGGGGATGGGCCTGTGTTGGATTTGTCGGAGTTTGTGCGGCAGTCGTTCCATCTGGATCTAGATAGACTGGTGGCTGTGCCAGAGCTATATGCGCGTTCTAGCTCAGCAAAAGGTCACTAGGTTTCGTGCCATATCACATATACGGTCAGTGTTCCATCTTGATTGTTTACGTAACCCACGTTCATAAAGCGTGCATTGGGAAGCGAAATTTCTCCTCCTGTCAAGACTTTTGATTCAATATCCCACCAATCAGGTAATGTATCTCCGTAGAATTTATGATTAGTGGTAAATTTCGATGTGTTCACTTTATCTTTCATAAATACATCGGCAATGTTGGTTGTCTTGGCGATAAATCGAAACCAAATCGCGTCGTCAATTCCTGAGATTAGCTTGTATCCCTCAGGTATGATTTCGACATCGGATTGAAGATACATTTCTGCCCGACAACGCTTAACATCTGTAGCTGAGGGCGCTTTCGTCTCGATGTTTGGGCCGAAGTCAAGGATGTCTCGACCTACGTTTGGACAGCCCATGAGCATTGCACACACGATGATGAGAGTACATTTTAGGCGCATAATTTCAACGCGTTAGCAGAAAGATTCAGCGAGGAATTGGAGCGTGAGGAAGTTGCGGTTTGGGTTGAGGCGATTCGGCTACCGCTGAAGCGGCGGCAGGCGGGGGAGGTAGCGATCATGCCGAATTCATATATTCGTTAACTCTGTCCTAAATTTTCGGACATTTATTGTGTTAAATGATGCGAAGATATCGTAAATGTCCCAACCCCCCTTGAATCAAGCTTTCGCGTTCTTGCCAAGGTGGACATTTATTGTGTTAGGGGGCACAAGGGGTTGATCCTCGCCACTACTTCTATAATTACTACCCAGAATTAGGGTTTGCTGGATTAGCGATCCAGTTAGGGGCAAAGTCGATGTTAAGAAGTCTCTGGAGCGTTAGCGATGCAGGGACGTTACAACTCATAGTTAAGTTTTGTAAACGATTGAAAACATCCCCGATCAAAACCGAGGCGCTGAGGCAAGCCTAACTTGAAATTCTAAAGGCTCAATCGCTATCCCATCCCTACAATGGGTCAGCATTTACGATGATTGGTAGTCTCTGGTAATGTGAAGAGACAGCCGCCTCCATCAAAGGGAAATGAGACCGATACCGACGACGAATGTGCCTGCCTTTAGTGCCGGGAAACCATGCAAGGATGCCGTTGCAGTTCACCCAGAGCTGAAATCTAAACCCAAAAAGTCAGTTTAAGGCGATCGCATGGGTTATGGAGCGTGAACGAAGTCAACATTCTGTATGGTAGTCATTTCAAAAATAAAGTGATGTAGAATTGTACTCAGAAATAACTTAGGTACAGGATAGCTTTCGATGGCGACTAAAAATGAAACCCAAGCACTAACTGGAAAAGCCTTACTGCAAAAACTTACAGAAATACCGAGCCTATCCCGACGCGAAAAGGCTCGTGAATGCGGCTATGTCAATCTCGCGAAGGGTAAGCCTCGTGTGAACATTGGTGCATTCTTGAACGCGGTGCTAGACGCCAAAGGGATTCCCGTTGGTGTAGAGAGTGAAAAAAATGGTCGGGGACGAGAGGCGAATTATCGAGTCAGCGTGCATAAGAACGGACAAATCGTGCTAGGTCCTGCCTACACCCAGAAAATGGGTCTAAAGTTCGGAGATGTGTTTGAAATCAAGCTGGGATACAAGCATATTCACCTGAAACAGGTTGGATCGGATGGCGAAACAGACTAATCTTTAGGGTTGGGTTTGGGGAAGAAATATCGGGGCGATCGCATTCGCTAACCCCATTTTCTCCCCAACCATTCCTAGGAGAGCTGAATGCCTAACCTTTTCACTGCGATCGCCGTCACATTTTTGGCAGATTGAGATCACGAGTTTTTATCTATACATGTCACTGGCAATGGAATCCTTCGCCCATAGACTGAGGAGTGTCGAACTATTCAGGAAACCACCATGACGCTTGCTACTCAGAATCCTCCCACGATCTCGCCGACCTTGACTGGCCCCTCGGATCTCCAGATCTCGGCAACGAATTCCTCTCGTGCCAAAAGCGTTTTTGCCAGCAAAACCGTTTGGGGCATTATCTTTACCGCCGTTGCTGCGATCGCCCCCACCGTCGGCGAAAGAATTGATGCCCATAGCTTTAGAGCAGCTGATGCCGCGCAAATCGTTGTGATCCTTTGCGGTGCAGCCTCGGCCATTATTGGTCGTATCGATGCTGGAATGATTTATACACCCGATGGCTTACCAGGACCAAACCGATCAGACTTTGATCAAACCAAGCCTTGAACCGGAACGGTCTGTAAACAAGCCTGAATTAAATCCGTGGGACCGCCCCCAACGGCAATCATCGGGCAGTCCAACGCTTTCGAGACCTCTGCTATGGTCATATCGTCTAAAAATTGAGTTGTCCCATGTTTGAGCATAAGGCTCGGCACCAAGACTCCATCCCCTAAATCCTGTCCCTGTAACCCACGCACCAAATCGGACCCGGTCAGCAATCCCGTCACGGTTAAAGATTGTCCCCAATAATCGCTCTGTAGCGCAGCCATCTGCACCGTCAGCCCTTGCACTTGATTCAAGCGCCGCAGAATAGGCTGAAACGCCTGAGCCACGGTATTGCCAACTACCCAAACCCAACGACGCGGTGGCATTACTGCCGACGGCAGCGATCGCGCCGCTTTGCGAAACTGAGTGAGAAACAGCCGAATGGACCCCACCCCATTGTCAATTTGGGGATAGGACTCGTAGTGTTCCGCTGGGGGTAAATCCCGTTGCCCAATCAAAAACCATTCATCGGCTAACCAGGCAAAGGTTGACCCCAAATCGCGCTGAAAACGGGTTTGTAATGCCTGCACTTGGTCGATGATGTCTCGCGCTTTTTCCGGCGAAACTGGGCTCAGTTCAGCCAAGTCGGAGCGGAAGCGCGTCAATCCCACAGGCACCACGGCCACAGACACCACGGTCGGAATCTCGCCCTGATAAAAATGGGCCAGATCCAAAAGGGTTCGCTCTAGGCAAGCCCCATCATTAATCCCAGGGCAAATCACAACCTGGGCATGGATTTGAAGCGATCGCGCTTGAAACCACTCCAATTGGGTCAAAATCTGACCTGCTCTCGGATTTTTGAGCAGGCGCACCCGCACCTCAGGGTCCGTGGCATGAACCGATACATACAACGGCGACAGACGCATTTGTTCAATGCGCTGCCATTCGCGATCGCTCAAATTGGTCAGGGTTAAGTAGCTGCCGTAGAGAAAACTCAGGCGATAATCGTCGTCTTTGAGATACAGACTTTCGCGCTTACCGGGAGGCTGTTGATCGATAAAGCAAAAGGGACAGCGATTATTGCACTGGATGAGGCGGTCGAACAACGCCGTCTCAAACTCCAAGCCCAAGGCGGTATCGTAGTCCTTTTCAACCTCGATGACATGGGTTTGATTGGCCGCGTCGAGCACTTCTAATTCCAGATACTCATCGGCACAGAGAAATTGATAGTCGATTAAATCCCGCAGGGGTTCGCCATTAATAGCAACCAGACGATCGCCCGGTGCAAAACCCAGTTCGGCAGCAATCGAGCCGGGTTCGACATGACTAATGCAAGCGGGCGGAAAACGACGATCAGACATTTCAGATCCCATAGACTGCGATCGCCCTTCACCGTAGCCTAGACGATCAAAGCCACTCGCGGTCTAACCATCCTTAGCTTTATCGGCCTTATCGGTTTTAGGGGCTTTATAGCCCGCTTTTTGGGCCGCAGCAACATCGGCAAAGCAAGTGGTTGGCTTTACTTCAGCATAACTTGGGGAATCCGGAACATGGTAAACCTTTTTGCCATTCTTGTATTCTTTCCCCTTAACGGGCGCATTGGCCGGACATTCTTTGACGACCTTAGGGGCAACCCCTAGCCCATTGGCTGTTTTATCAGGCTTTTCCTTTTTACCCTGTGGCGCAGGTGTCGTCGTCATTGCCGAAGGAGATGGCTCGACGGGTGAGGGACTAGACTCTGGTGCAGACTGCGGCCCGCAACCAGATAAGATTGCTAAAACGGGCACCATGCCGATCAGCAGCCACTTCGAGCACATTTGATTGATTTGCATTGTTAACTTTTTTCGATTTCGATTTTTATGAGTCTAAATCTAAAGACCCCAGCAGGTCGAGCTGCCCGATCCCCATAGGCAAATCTGCAACCTCCGCTAGGGTTAAGTATCAGTAGAGACCAAAGCTATGACTTTCCTGTTAGGGTTGTGCGACTGTTCTATTTCAACCTTTACACGTTCATTGGTCTCTCTAGCTCGGCTTGCATCAAAGGATTAATTCTGGGATTTAACTTTAATTTTTAGCAAGATGGACCCCAGAATTACCAATGCAATACACAATCCGCCGCCCACAAGGGTCATGGTCAATTCTTCGCCCTCTAGCTCGGATTTGATCAAGATCACCAGCACGGTAAACAGTGCCGCTACACCCCCCAACATTACCATTGGCTCAAACCTAGTAATGGCCAAATGCTGAACCGGGGGTGGCGGAGCCACGGGTGTGGCGGGGATGGATGGGGAGCGGAAGCTGGACGGACTTGTTACAACGCCGGTTGCAGGGAGCGGCAAATGGTGGTGTAACCATGCGCCGCCCATAAAGGTTGTTACCGATTGGCCGAGCGGTTTTTGCCAATCTGCAATCGATTGGAAAGCTTGGTGTTGCAAGGTTTTCAGTCCTTGCAGACTCAGATTTTTTTGGACTTGTTGGGCAAAGGAGCCAACTCGCGGCGTAAGGGTTTGCCATTGCCGCAGGATCGGGTTGGCAGATAAGGTGGGCACCACGGGAAACACATCGACCCCCAAGTCTTTCTTGCGAGCACACCAGTAACAATGGCCGTGGGTGGGACGGAAATAGTGATTTTTGACCTGACGGCAGCGCTTAAGATCGGCGATCGCCCCCTGAAAGGCTGTGACCCATTCGGAGGGGGCTGGACGGCGATGGGGGTGGTGGTGGCCGTCATTAAAGCAACGCAAAAAGCACTGTTGGAGTACCGGATGCACAATTCCAAGGGGGACTGTGAGCCGACTCGGTTGAATAGGGCTGTTGGCCGTGTAGGGCCACCAACCCTTTTGCAGTAACACATTGGGGTCAGGTGAATCCCCGGTCCCCGTCCAACGGCCCTTAAAGGGATGATCGCCAAACAACAGTAAATAAAGAATCACACCCAAGCGAAAGCGATCATGGATTTCGGTTTGCTCCACCGCCGCCAAGTCCTGACCCATCAGTTCCGCCGGGGTAAACCCTTCTGACCCTACTGGACAACGGTAAAGTTCTTGGGTTTGGGGATGACGCACCTGGAATGAATCGGTATCGATAATCGAGGGTAGCGCACAGTTGTTGACCAAAATATTTTGCGGTTTGAGATCCCCCAACACATATCCGGCCCGGTGAATCGCCCACACAATGGAGGCTACATTCATCGCCACGGCATGGAGGTAATACCAGTTAAACCCCGGTAAGGCCATTTGACGGCGCAAGGGGTTGTAAACCTCCAGGAGATCCACTGCATTGGCGATCGCTGGCATTAGAAATCCGACCCGTGTTCCGGCTTCGTCTGCGAGCAGTGACTGGGGCCAAGCAAAGGAAATGTGTTGGATATGGGCATTGGGATCTTGGGGTGGATGGGCGACCATCGCCTCCAACTTGCGAATCCGCTCAGGGGTTGGCGCGTAGTAAATCTTAGCGAGGGTCCCCGCCTGCTGGGTCTGCCAGATTTCTCCCTCTCCGCTGGTCGCCAGTTGTTGTATTAAGGCGATCGGTTGATGGGTCCGGGTACAGGTCAAGGTTTTCATGATCACGCCCTCACAGAATCAAGGAATTGGCCAATGGCCAAGCTAGCTAAGTTGTAACCTATTCAAACCAAACCTGGAATGGCATAACATTCTGTAACGATCTAGGACTCACCCAGACCCCTTTGTCTGTTGTTCGGCCATGCTATGTTTGCAGTACCAATGGAGACATCCATTCCCCTGCCAACCCCCTTCAACCCCTATGGGACTTCATCCGCACCCCATTTTATTGCAGAGTTTTGCCATCATTGATCGCGAAATGGGTCCCCATGCCTTCACCGCCGATGAATATGCCATTGTGCGCCGCACGATCCATAGCACTGCTGACTTTGCCTTTAAAGATCTGCTGCATTTCAGTCCCGGCGCGATCGACCAAGCGATCGCAGCCCTCACCGAGGGAACACCTATTGTGACCGATGTTTCAATGGTGACCCAGGGCATTGTTAGCACGGTTCAATCCACCTTTCAAAACCCCATCGTGACGGCGATCGCCCAAGCAGACCAACCCTTACCGGGCTGTACCCGCACCGAAACGGGATTGCTGGATTGCTGGGGACGCTACCCCCAAGCCATTTATGTGATTGGCAATGCCCCAACGGCCCTCAATGCCTTGTGCGAGAAAATCGTAGGTGCCGCTGTCCAACCCACCTGTATCATTGGTGCCCCCGTCGGTTTTGTCGGCGTCGTCGAAGCCAAAAAACGTTTGGCAGCCCTTGACGTTCCGCAAATTCGGATTGATGGACGTAAAGGCGGATCGGCAGCGGCGGCGGCTATTCTCAATGCCCTGTTGACCTTGGCCTGGGAACGATCTACGGTACTAGCCGTTCAGCACCCATGATTTATGTCGTGGGCATTGGCCTATCCGGTGCCACCGGACTGTCTGCCCAGGCTCAAAGCATTGTGGCCGAGGCGGATTTGCTGGTGGGTGGACAGCGGCATCTTCAGTATTTTCCCGAACATCCGGCCCCACAATGGCCGCTTTTGGACTTAAACCAAACTCTAGATCGGCTCCAAGGTTGGCGCAAAGACCATCCCACTGGACAAGTCGTGGTCCTGGCTTCCGGCGATCCGTTGTTTTACGGGATTGGTCGCCTCCTTTTAACCCGCTTTGCCCCGGATGAACTCACGTTTATACCTCATTTCAGTTCTATTCAGTTGGCCTTTAACCGCATCAAACTGCCCTGGCAAGACGCGCAAATGGTAAGTGTTCATGGTCGAGACATGGATCCGCTCATTAAGGTTTTTCAGCAAGGTCCATCCACCCTCGCGATATTGACCGATGCCACTCATACCCCAGCGGCGATCGCCCGGTTGTATTTGAGCCTCAACTGTCCGACCCAATATCGTTGGTGGGTGTGCGAAAATCTGGAAGGCCCTGATGAGCGCATCCAGTGCTTAACCCCTGAGCAAATGGCCCAGCAATCCTTTGCACCATTGAATGTGGTCATTGCCCAACGGGAGGCCAGCCCATCCCCCGGTTCACCTGATGTTCCCCATTTGGGAATCCCGGACGATGGTTTTCTGAGTTTTCCGGATCGCCCTGGTTTAATGACCAAGCGGGAGGTGCGGGTTTTGGCGATCGCCGAACTGGCGATCAGTTCCCATCAGGTGATTTGGGATATTGGGGCAGGCACAGGTTCCGTGTCCGTCGAATTGGCTCGACTCGCCCCCGACAGCACCATCTATGCCATTGAAAAAGATGCGGCGGGGATTCATCTGATTGGACAAAATTGTGCCCGGTTTCAGGTGGCCAATGTCCATGCCATTTCCGGCGAAGCCCCTGCGGCGCTTGCGGACCTACCTGACCCGGATCGTATTTTTATAGGCGGGAGCGGTGGGCATCTAGACCCCCTGCTGGAGGTTTGCTGCCAGCGGCTCAAAACCAGTGGTGCGATGGTTTTAGCGATCGCTACCTTGGAACATCAACATCAAGCCATTACAGCATTACAAACCCGTCACTGGAACATCCGACTGCTTCAGGTCCAATTGGCACGGTCTGTGGCGATCGCCCAACTGACCCGTTTGCATCCCCTCAATCCAGTGGTTCTGATTCAGGCAATTCCACCTATTCTCTGAGAGGCATTCGCTATAACGGTCATCTCGCCACCATCCGATAGCCAAAACAGGATCGATCGCCTTTACGGAAAGGGGAGATCGCCAAACCATTGTGCCAAAATGCTAATAGGCAAAACCTATCGCGATTACAGTCGAGGACAAATACCTATGAAACCTATTCGACAAGGCGACGTTATTCTCCAACCGACAAAACAAATTGGGGCCAAAAAGCTCCCCCATCTCATTTTGGCTGAAGGCGAAGTTACAGGCCACGCCCACCGCATCAGTTTGGGACAAGCTGAATTGTACGAGCGCGATGGCACCCTATACCTACGCGTCCTTTCCGAGACCGCGACATTAACTCACGAAGAACATCAGGCCGTTGAAATTCCCCAAGGGAACTGGATGGTCAAAATCCAGCGGGAATACGAACCGGAAGGGTGGCGGTATGTCGCCGATTGACCGCCTCACACCCGACCAACACGATCAGATTCCGGCCTATCGTGATCGCTGGCGACAGGTTGTCCTCTCAACTGCACCCTTGGATCGCGAGCAAGCCGTAGCAGCCCTCAATGCTGGCTATGCAGCAATGGACAAGCGATCGCCAGACATTTTGTTTTTTAGCGGGCCGCAAGCACTTGAGGACTTTCTGAAACAAAAAACGATGTCTCAACTGATTCAACAGTTGGGTCTTCCCTTATTTCCACTCCCCCTCATCACCGACCTGAGTCGAGAACTGCGATCGCAACTGTCCGAATCGCTGTTAGCTGACTTGGCACAGCAACTGCATAGCTTGCAATTCAATGCGTTATCCGCCCGCCTTTACACATTTGCCTGGAGTCCGCTGTCAAGCATTTTTCCGCAAGGCGAATCGATCTCTATCGATCCAGAACTGTTTGGCGAATTATCCGAGCAAGTGCTGACACAGTACTGGCGGCAACAGCAAACCCAATTGCGACAACAAGTCTTACAACAACCGGGTGGAGACTGGCTCGTGCAAATAGGCGATACCCTCTGGCAATGGGGCGAACCCTTAGGCAAATTTGTAGACGAGCAGATGTGGCAACCGCTGAAACATCAGCCTGGTGTTGCTGAGTGGGAGCGTGGTGTGCGACAAATGCTGGGGCTTTTCAGTCTAGCCGGATGGGGGTGGAATACCCTCATTGACGCCGCAGAAGGACTGCACGTTCATCCTGTGTTCCTGGATTTCTGCTTTTCGGTACTGAATTGCCATCACAATACCCATCAATGGCAAGCACTGCGATCGCTCACAACCCACTGCGGCTTGGTGCTAACGTTCGAGAACGCCTGTTGGGTCTTTGATCGCCCCATTTACCTTTCCGTCGATGCTGAAGAGCGCCTCCACGCGGAAGGCCGATCGGCCCTTCAGTTTGGCGATGGACAGGGCATGTATGCCTATCAGGGAGTCATTTTACCGGAAAAATATGGCAGGCTACATCCCCATCAATGGCAAGCACAATGGCTGCTAGAAGAAGACAATGCAGAACTCAGACGCACGTTAATTCAAGGCATTGGCTATGCCCGTATCTGTCAAGAATTGGCAGCGAAAGAACTAGATTCTTGGCGAGAATATACTTTATTAGAAATTGTTCAGAATATAGATATTGAGCCAATTCATTTATTGAAAATGACTTGCCCAAGTACGGGATATATTCATGTCTCAAGGATTCCACCTGATATTGACTCGGCTCGCGAAGCAGTGCGCTGGATCAATTGGGGTGTCGATCCAGAAGAATTTGCCGTAGAGACTTAAAGAGGAGAGAGCGAGCAGAATTTTGTGTAAGCGGTCTAATATCCAAAACAAAAGGAGACCGCCCAATGGTCCGAACGAAAAAACAACCCCACCGTGTCGATGAATTACTCGATCTTTATCGAGAAACTGCAATGACAAGGAGAACCGAGTTTCGCCAATCGAATCAAAGACGGATCGCAAACATTGTTGTTGGTGCGATCGCGATGGGGTTGCCCCTCATTTGTCGAGCAGAGTCGTTTGACGGTATTGTCCGCATTGGATCTCCTATGGAATGGACTCAGTACGAATCTTATTGGAAACGACTGGTAAATCTGAACGACGATTCTGGGGACAGCCACAAGGTTTACTATTATGAAAATTTTAGTTATTGATGACGATCTCATGACAGTTCTGGCCCTGAGCGCTGTATTGACCCACCAGAACTATGCAGTGGAAACTGCTAGCGATGGGAGTTCTGGCTGGGAATTAATAGAGACCTACGATTATGACCTCATTCTTTTAGATGTGATGCTACCCGATATTGATGGTGTCAGCCTTTGTCGTCAAATTCGGGCAAAAGGGTTACAAATGCCAATCCTATTGTTAACGGGATTGGATAGCGGTCACGATAAAGCTTTAGGTCTAGATGCTGGGGCCGATGACTATGTTGTTAAACCCTTTGTAGAAGAAGAGTTGGTTGCGCGGGTTCGGGCTTTATTGCGTCGAGCAGGCAGCATTTCCCAACCAATTTTGCAATGGCGGGGCCTCAATTTAGATCCGAGTACCTGCGAAGTGACCTATGGCTCAAAACTATTAAATCTTACGCCAAAAGAATATGGGTTACTAGAACTTTTCTTGCGCAATAGCCGCCGTGTTTTCAGTTGCGGCATGATTTTAGAGCACCTATGGGCCTATGAAGAAATGCCGGGAGAAGATGCAGTCCGAACCCATATCAAGGGTCTTCGTCAAAAACTGAAATCCGCTGGAGCCCCGATGGATTTAATTGAAACGGTTTATGGCATTGGATATCGCCTAAGTGCTCATGAAAACTCTTATCGTAAAGCATCGGGGGTAGACACTTCGGCTCCTCAGATTGATCCGGTCCAAACAACAGAAGAGGCAGAGCGAAAAAATGAAGTCTCTACCTTGATGCGAGGGGTTTGGGACGAATGTAAGGACTCTATCTCCGAAAAAGTAGCGTTTTTAACCCAGATGGCGGTTCGATTCAGCAATCAACCGTTTGACGAAACCCTCAAACAGCAAGCTTATCGAAAGGCCCATGCTTTAGCCGGATCCTTAGGGACTTTTGGTTATCTCAAGGGGTCTGATATTGCGCACGAACTTGAAGCGCTGCTGGTGCCGGAAAAGGTGCTGAATCCAGCAGAAGAAATCTATTTTGCCGAACAGGTTCAAGCACTTTCCCTGGAGATGGAACATTCGCCTTCCGACTGGACGTCGAATTCCTTTACAGAAAATAGGGATGCACGTCCCTTATTACTGATTGTCGACAGACCGTCAGACCTTTCGGATCAGATGGCAAGAGAGGCTAGCCAATGGGGATATCGGATCGAGTTGGCTTCCAGTCTTTTTGAAGCCCAATCTTTCATTGAGCGGAAACTGCCGGATATCGTCTTGCTCGATCCCTGTGTCTCTCAACAATCGGAGGATAGTATCATCCTGCTTGCTGATTTGAGTAAGCGGATCCCCCCCATCCCTACCGTTCTTTACTCATCGCAGCAGTGTCTCTTAGAACAGCCAGAATTTTTGCACCTTGGCGGACAAGTGTGTCTGCAAAAATCGCTACCTGTGGCTCAGGTTTTTGAAGCGATTTCAGATCTCTTAGAACAATTGGCGCGATCGCAATCCAAAATTGTGGCCCTAGATGACGATCCGGTAACTTTAATGGCGCTAAAGGCGGCCCTAACCCCTTGGGGAATCAAGGTCGTTACGTTAGAGAATCCGCAGCAGATTCTCGCGACACTAACCCAGATAGAACCCGATTTACTGGTCCTCGATGTCGAAATGCCATCTTGTTCGGGTATCGATCTGTGCCAACAGATTCGGAATCAACCCGAATGGCATGACTTGCCCATTTTGTTTTTGACCGCGCATACCAATGT
>JBAVRC010001196.1:0-2581 GCA_049694615.1 Thermosynechococcaceae cyanobacterium
CGCCTCCATTCCCACCGTTGCCACACTGAGCCACAACATTGGCTCCATTACCGCCATTTCCCGCATTCCCAAACCCGCCAAATCCACCCCCGCCGCCAAACGCAATCGTACCAATGCTGCCTTGGCCATCTACCGTACCAAAGCTGCCGAAAATTCCCGTCCCGCCGTTGCCGCCATTGCCGCCATTGCCGCCATTGCCGCCTTCGCTGCCGCCATTGCCGCCGTTGCCCCCATTCCCGGCATTGCCAAATCCGCCAAATCCACCCCCACCCCCAAAGGCGATCGCGCCAATGCCATTCAGGCCAATGCCATTCACCCCAGCGATCGCCCCGCGATTCACCGTGTATTTGTCGTCATGACTGGTGATTCCGACCCCATCTGCACGCCAATGCGGACGGTCCGTTTCGCCCAAACTCAGGCCGTTGATGCGGGCGATCGCCCCGCGATTCACCTTAAACCGATCTCGATCCGCCTCAATCTGTTGCTGCGAGGGCTGAATGGAGGGACTGCCGTTGCCTCCGACGGCCCGGTTGTTTGTAAACGCAACATCCTGAAGCGTGACCGTTCCCTCCTGAATAAACAGGCCCCCACCCATGCCCGCACTAGCTCCGGCCCCTTGTTTGCCGTCCTCGCCTTGGGCTAATCCCTGGACAATCGCGAGGTTGGAGATGGCGACGGTACCGCTGTCAATAAAAAAGATCCGAAAGGTCTGATTGCCACTGATAACAATATGGTCGTGCCCCGCGATCGCCAGCCTGCCCCGAATTTTGGGCAGCGGACTCTGGAGGGTAATGGTGCCGCTGACTGGACTCAGATCAATCGCATTGGCATCCGGGGTTTGATTGGCCAGTTCAAGGACTGAACGCAGCGAACCCGTACCGCGATCGTTCAACGTGGTGACGAACAGGGTTTTGGCCGGGGGTGTGGGGTTCAATGGGAGTGCTGTCCCAACCAGCGGACTCGCCGCCACGGGGCTAGTCGCCAGCAACCAACAACAGAGCACGCTCCCCACCCATCGCAGTAGACCCTGAATCCCCAACCTAGGGGTTTGGGGCTGCGGACACCAACTGAGCAGGCTCATCAAACGGGGAAAGGGGGTCATACTAGGTTGAACAGTAAGCTAAGCAACCGGCAACATAGGTGGCCGAGATGGCCCGATCATCTCCCAACATCATCATGGCAAAGGCTTGTTCAGCCAGTTCATCTAGAGATTCGGCGGGCGGAACGGGGTTTCTCAGGGCCATCAATGGAGTCGCTTGGAGGTCAAGGACGATAAAATCGGCTTCTTTCCCCACATCGAAGCTGCCGATTTTGTCCTCCAAGGACAGGGCTTTAGCCGCACCCAAGGTGGCGAGATAGAAGGCTTTGAAAACGGATAAACTTTCGCCTTGGAGCTGAACCACTTTGTAGGCATCGCTCATGGTCTGGAGCTGGGAAAAACTGGTGCCAGCCCCCACGTCGGTGGCTAAGCCGACCTTGACTGGGTATTCACTGGATTTGGCTTGCCCTAACTTAAACAACCCACTGCCCAAAAATAGGTTAGAGGTGGGACAAAAGGCGATCGCAGCGCCAGCTTGGGACAGCCGTTGGAAGGCAGAGTCGTCGAGATGAATGCCGTGGGCGAAGATTGAGCGATCGCTCACCAGACCAAATTGTTCATAGACGTTCAAATAGTCGCGGCTATTGGGGAACAACTCCGCTGTTAACTGAATTTCCTTCGGGTTCTCGGACAGATGGGTATGGACATAAACATCGGGGAACGTTTGCTTCAAGAGACCGGCAAAAGCCAGCTCCTCCGGGGTTGAGGTAATGGCAAAGCGTGGCGTAATGGCATAGAGCGATCGCCCCTTGCCATGCCAGGTTTGAATTTGCTCCTTGGTTTGCCAATAGGCCGTTTCTGCATCGTTGAGTAAAAAGTCAGGGGCATTCCGCGACATCAGCACCTGTCCGGCAATGATTCGCATATTGCGCTGCTGGGCTTCTTCAAATAAAACCTCCACCGACTGCGGAAAGATAGTAGCCAATACCAGGGCCGTAGTGGTGCCATTGCGCAGCAACTCATCTAAAAAGAAGGCTGCAATTTTACGCGCATAATCCGCGTCTTTGAACTTCGCTTCCGTTGGAAACGTGTACTTATCGAGCCACTCCATGAGCTGTGCGCCATAGGCCGCGATCATCTCGGTTTGCGGGTAGTGAACATGGAGATCGATAAAACCGGGCACAATTAACTTGCCGGGATAGGCCGTCACTTCAAGGTCTGCATAATCAGCCTTCAGATCATCGTAGGCACCGAAGGCCAGCACTTGACCCTGCTGAAGCACCAAGAGTCCATCCGGGACGTAGCGCACGCTGTCTGACTCGGCAACAAAAAAGGGGTCGTTGACAAAATCTAGGAACGTACCCCGGATGGCCTTGGAGGATGAATGGGACGACCGATCAAATTGAAACATAACGACTCTCAGTTCGCGTGAATTTTTTAAGAGTATTGTGAATTCCCAGATCCTGCCTTACAGATAGGTCTGTTGAGAGGGGATGGCAAGCGTCGAAAGTCTGCTATACCTAGCTGATGCCAGAAATCAGC
>JBAVRC010001197.1:0-6369 GCA_049694615.1 Thermosynechococcaceae cyanobacterium
CCATTGGGTTGAGGTAATAGAGCGATCGCAGCGACTCCGGCACAATTTGGCTGGAATACACCACAGGCGACGCATACAACCAGACCTGCAACAAAAACGGAATCGTATATTGAAAATCGCGGTACCGCACATTGAGCGCCGCCAACATCATCCCGATGCCTGCGGCCAGCACCATCGTCAAGATCATGGCAAGGGGTAACCCTAACAGACTCGTCGTGGGTCGCAACCCGTAAAAGAACGTCATCGGCAACAACACAAACAGCGATACCGCAAAATCGATCCAAGCCGAACCGACGGCGGCCAGCGGAATGATCAGACGCGGAAAATAAACCTTTGTAATGAGCTTCTCGTCCGCAATTAAACTTGTCCCTGCCCTGGAAACCCCCTCAGAGAAGAGATTCCACAGAATCAGTGCCGAATAGGCAAAGACCGGATACGGCAACCCATTGGTGGATAATTTGGCAAAATTCCCAAAAATAACCGTAAAAATGGCCATCGCGGCTAAAGGTTGCAATAAAACCCAAGCTACCCCAATCACCGTTTGCTTATAGCGCACGCTCACCTGACGCACCGTCAGCAGCCATAGCAAATCGCGGTATTCCCATAGCTCCTGCAACGATTCCCCTAATCGCTGGCGCTGCGGTCGAATCACAATGGGCTTATGGCTATACATCGTTCTCCTATTCAAAGCAATCAATACATATCCACGCTCAGCATGCCCAGTTAAAGGGCGATCGCGATCTGTGCTCCAGGGAACTTCGCACTAAAACAGGCGTCAGGGTAAGGGAATTGTATTATGGTCTAGTCCATCCCATGACATCCAGTTTTCCTGTATCGTGGTCAGGGGTCGAGGGGTCAATTCCTTCAGTGCAAATTCCACCCCATAAACTTGCCAACAATGAGCTCGTGGCGTTTTGTCAGTCGGGGCTGCGGCCTGATCGGGCCGCGTTCTCGGAGTTGCTGCGACGCTACCAATCCCACGTGGACCGAGTCCTTTATCACCTCGCTCCAGATTGGGACGATCGCGCCGATCTCGCCCAAGAGGTTTGGATTCGCGTCTATCGGAATATCAAGCGCCTACAAGAGCCGCCCAAGTTTCGCGGATGGCTCAGCCGGATTACCACCAACTTGTTTTACGACGAGTTGCGCAAACGCAAACGGCATCAAAGCCCGCTGTCTCTAGATGCGCCGCTGTCCATGGAAGATGGCGAAGTGAGCTGGGAAATCGCCTCTGAAGAGCCACGGCCTGATGAAACGCTCGCCACCCGCGAATTTTACAATCAGCTCCATGTGGCGATCGCCGACCTACCGGAGGCATTTCGGACTACCATTGTTTTAAGAGAGATCGATGGGATGGCCTACGAAGAGATTGCCGAAATCACCGGTGTTTCTTTGGGAACCGTAAAATCCCGCATTGCTAGAGCGCGACAACGCCTCCAATCCCAACTTCAACCCTATTTACAAAGCTAAGATTTTAATTGGGCTCCATTTTGGGTCCATCCTAAACCTATCCATCTGAATCCTCAATTACGCAGGCAAACAAGCAATTGCCATGGACAACCTACATCCCCTAATTTCCGACCGTTTTGAACTATTGAGCGCCTATCTCGATGGGGAAGTTTCTCCTGCCGAACGGCAGCAAGTTGAAGCCTGGTTAGCCTCCGATCCTGAGATACAGCGCACCTATCGAAGCCTATTAGCCCTGCAAGACCAATGGCGATCCCTGCCTTCTCCGGCGGCATCCATGCCCACCGAACAACTGGTGGATCAGGTGATGACGCGGCTTGATCGACGGTCTCGGCTGTGGGTTTGGGGCGGATTGGGCACTGCCGCAGCACTCGTTGTGGGTGCCTTTTCCGGTCTTCTGACTGGAAATCCCAATGGGACTATGCAAATGGCGCAACAATCGCCAAACCTGGGGCAAAATCCTTCCATCTCAGCCACCCTGCCCCAACCTAAGCCGCCGACACTGCTTGCAACACGTCCAGAGGGAGCTGATCCCAGCGCTTTGATGCTCGCATTAGACCGACCTCCTGTTGCAATTCCAGTGGTGTCGACTTCGACCGATTCGCGGAGTATTGCACCCGAATCCAGTTTCTAGCAATTATCGCGCGGTTTCGCAACTGGGCCGCGCCACGATGCCGGGATAGGGTTCTGGGGCAAAAGCTTGGGCTGGATTGCTGAGGAAATAGCGATCGCAGACCCCCAGCAACGCTGCCTCCGTCTGAGCATGGCGCATCTCAAACAAAAATGCGCCTTCGGCATCCACGCTTTGCCCAATAAAGTTTAGATATTTCTTGAGATAATTCACCCGCGACCGTTCGGCGAGGGTGTTTGTAATGACTGTATGGCGTAGCTTCTCAATATAGTCTCGTACGTCCGCTAAGGTTACCCCAGAAATAGGCTGGCCGCTCAGTTGTTGCCGAACCTGCTTAAAGATCCAAGGATTGCGGATCGCTGCTCGCCCAATCATTACCCCAGCCGCTCCGGTCTGATTCAGGGTAACGGCAGCAGACACTGGGGAAGAGACGTTGCCATTGGCTAAAACGGGACAGTGGACCTGCTTGACAGCCTGGGCAATACAGTCATAGTGGATGGCGCTATGATACCCATCTTTGACTGTGCGACCGTGGAGACTCAGTAAATCAATCTGGTGGTCATTGATCAGGTTGAGGATGCGCTCAAAGTGAGCGGTATCTTCAAACCCTATCCGCATTTTGACCGTCAACAATCCATCAAGTTCTTGTCGCAGGGCACCTAAAATCTGATCGACCTTCTCGGGATCGCGCAGCAGTCCGCCCCCGACATTTTTGCGATAGATGCGCGGAGCCGGACAGCCCATGTTGAGATCTACCCCTGCGATCGGGTATTGACTTAAGGTTTTGGCAATACGAACCAGATCGGGAATGCTGCCGCCGATGAGCTGGGCAAAGATAGGGCGACCCGTATCGTTTTCGGTAATGGAGCGCAGGATAACGGGATCTAGGCTCGAATGCTCATAGACGCGGAAGTACTCGGTAAAGAAATAGTCGGGGCTACCGTAGCTTGCAATAATCTGCATAAAGGGCAGATCGGTGATGTCCTGCATGGGGGCCAACGCCGTTAGCCCTAAATCTTGCCTACCGTTCAACCGAGTTCTCCACCCTTGGGGATTAAACTGCACCATCGCTTACACCACCATGGATGATTTCAGGGCGAGTCCCATCGCCATCGTCAAGCCGGGATCGTCAAACTCGTGTGGCGCGATTCGCCGTTCCGCGTTCCATTTCCCGTACCTTTTTACCCCGCCAGAAAATTTTGATGGGTGTGCCCGCAAATCCCAACACATCTCGAAATTGTCGCTCAATATAGCGCCGATAGTTATCCTTAAAGACATCGGGATTGTTCACAAATAGGGCAAAGGTGGGCGGCTTGCTACTCACCTGGGTGCCGTAGTAAATTTTGCCCTGCTTTCCTTGGCGCGTCGTCGGTGGACTGTGCCAACTCACCGCTTCTTCCAACACCTCATTCACCACAGAGGTCGTGACTCGTCGTTGATGTTGCTCTGCCGATGCATCCACGAGATCCAGAATCTTATCCACCCGTTGCCCGGTGACCGCACTCACAAAAATTACTTGCGCCCAGTCCATAAAATTGAGGCGATCGCGAATGCGTTTCTCGAACTCGTAGATTGTGTTGTTGTCCTTTTCGATGGCATCCCATTTGTTGATGACCAGCACGCAAGCCCGACCTTCTTCAATGATGCGTCCGGCTAGCTTTTGCTCCTGCTCCGTGATCCCATCCACGGCATCGATCACAAATAGCACCACATCGCAACGGCGAATGGCTTTAAAGGCCCGATTGATCCCAAAAAATTCTGGGCCGTAGTCTACATTTTTTTTGCGGCGGATGCCAGCCGTGTCGATGAGTCGATACCGCTTGTCTTCCCGTTCCACCACCATATCGATGGTGTCTCGCGTTGTGCCGGAAATGGGACTGACAATGGACCGATTTTCACCCACAAAGGCATTGAGTAAACTCGATTTGCCCACATTGGGGCGTCCAATAATAGCCACCTTAATTTCAGCTTCTTCCTCGGTCTCACCTGTATCGGCTGGCAAAAACTGCATGACCTCGTCCAGCAGTTCCCCAGTGCCATTCCCGTGAATGCCGGATAAGGGATAGGGATCGCCCAATCCCAAACTCCAGAATTGTGCTGCCTGAGCCAGTCCCAACTGGGGCGACTCGCATTTGTTCACGGCTATCAACACGGGAACCGTTTGTTGACGCAACCACTGCGCAATTTCTTCATCAGCATCCATCGGTCCTTCCTGACCGTCCACGACCAGAATGGCTACACAGGCTTCGGATAGTGCGGTCATGACCTGCTGCCGGATGTAGGGCAAAAATTCGGTATCGTCATCGAAAACCAACCCCCCCGTATCCACCACCATAAATTCGCGATCGCCCCAATAGGCGGAACGATAGGTGCGATCGCGGGTGACGCCAGCTTCATCGTGGACAATGGCATCCATCATGCCTGTCAAACGGTTTACGAGTGTTGATTTTCCAACATTGGGACGGCCAACAATGGCCACTATCGGGAGACCCATGGGGTATAGTCCTACGGTTTGTCGATGAGGGGTGGGGGAGCAGCATCCTCTATCCTAACGTTCCTAGATCATTCCGGTTGGGCTAGTGCTGGAGGAAATCATGCAATCTCTAGCTGATGGGGGGATGCCCATTGACTTGCCACAGAACCATGCGACACTTTGGATGAGGCGATCGCCGAGTAGAAGGGAGAAATGGAGCGGTTATTTGTGGCATTCTGTGTGTTGCGATAAAATAACCCTTCTTTGCAATTTTTTGACGGTTTTATTAGTATCAATCAATTACTTTTTTGCATAGAGAAAATTTCAAACATGTTTAAAACGCGCTTAAATTTTGCTGTAACCCGTTGGGTCGTTACAACCGTCGCTACGATTCTTACCTTTCCGATAACGATAGGCAGTACCACCCTGCCTGCCAAAGCGGGTCTATGTCAAAGTCTTTCCATCCCTGCCTACTTTTTTCCAGGTGGTAGTCCCAACTATTGGACTGAAGCGATCGCCAGTGCGCCCCAAGTGGATGTCATGATTATGAATCCGAATAGTGGTCCAGGAGGTGCACTGGATCCCAGCTATGTGACGGCTGTAGCCAATGCGCAAGCTGTCGGTATTAAAGTGTTAGGTTATGTACCAACAAGCTATGGCAATCGTGCAGCATCTTTGGTGAAGTCGGATATTAACCTTTATCGAAACTGGTACAAAGTTGATGGTATTTTCTTCGACGAAACTGCATCGGTTGCTAACAAAATCAGCTACTACAAAAGTCTGGCACAGTATGTCCGTAGCGGTCGCGGCAATTTCGTGATGCTGAATCCGGGGATCTTTCCCGATCAAGGCTACATGAAAATCGCGGATCGGGTGATTGTCTTTGAAAACACCTATAGCGCTTATGTGAGGAGTTGGACCCCTCCCACCTGGCTGTACAATTATCCAGCTCAGCGCTTTGTCCATTTGGTTCATGCCACAAGTGCAGCCCAATTGGGGAATGCCGTAACATTATCGACTCAGCGCAATGCCAGCAGTGTTTTTATTACGAATGATGTATTGCCTAATCCGTGGGATACTTTGCCGAGCTATTGGAACAAAGCTTTAAGTACCCTCAAACAAAAGTGTTCAATCTGAAATCTATAATCGTATAGCTGAACTCTAACGCCGTAAGCCTTTCAATCCGAATTGGATTGGGCAGCAATGTCCCCACGCTTTTGGGCTGCATCGCAAACCTGTTGCCACAGTACGGTGTCTTGCTTGTAAATGCCCAGAACCGCGATCGCCTCTTGGGCCTCATCCGGTTTGCCTTGGGCAACCAGCGACAGGAGAAACTGCAACGCCTCATCCTGTCGGAGCATGGCGATCGCCAACAAAGCCGTTCGTTTCAGGTTGTCGTAACGGGTGTGTTGCCAGCAATGGTGCAAAACTGGAAACGCCTCTGGGACACGAGATTCGCCAAGGGCCAGCGCTGCCATTTCTGCGATCGCCTCATCCGGTTGGGCCAGAAACTGTGCGATCAGGGCCAGCGATTGAGCCGGAGCAAGCTGAAGCAACCCGGCAAAACATTCCGCCAAAACCTGCGGGTCTTTATCGCCAGTTCGGACCTTTAAGCGGAGTAACGGAACCCCTTGGGAACTGCCGCAGTAGGCGATCGCCCGAGCAGCAGCGATACGAGCAGGGGATTCTGGGTCGGCCAATAGATCGGCGAGTTCCGCCATGACCTCTGGGTAGTTCATGCGGACCAGCCCCATCGCACAGCATCCCCGCAGGCCGGATGCCGTATCCGTCTTCCCGC
>JBAVRC010001198.1:0-1771 GCA_049694615.1 Thermosynechococcaceae cyanobacterium
GGCTACGAGTATGTGGAACTCGGTCGCGTGTGGCAACTGTTGCTAATTGGCGGGATGGTATTTTGGCTCTGGTTGATGTATCGGGCACTGAAGCCTGCCCTGCAACATGACGCAGATCGCACTGGACTCAACCATTTCTTCCTCTATAGCGCGATCACGATCCCGCTGTTCTACTCGGCGGGGTTGATGTACACCAATCGCACACCGTTGAGTGTGGCGGAATACTGGCGATGGTGGGTGGTGCATCTCTGGGTGGAAGGATTTTTCGAGGTGTTTGCGACTGTGACGATCGCCTATCTCTGTAGCGAACTGGGTTTTCTGAAAAAGTCTTCAGCCTTGCGAGCCACCTACTTAACCACCATTTTGTACCTTGGGAGCGGTGTGATTGGTACTTTGCACCACCTCTACTTTGCGGGAACACCCGTGTTCATCGCGGCAATGGGTGCGGTAGCCTCGGCGTTGGAAGTGGTTCCGCTGACGTTGATTGGCTTTGAAGTGGTCAAAACCTTACGTCTATCGGAAGAGGCAGAAGGTTTCTATCGCTGGCCGCTGAAATTTTTCCTGGCAACCTGTTTCTGGAATCTAGTCGGCGCTGGAGTCTTCGGTTTTCTGATTAATCCGCCGATTTTTCTGTACTATTCTCAAGGGCTGAATACCACTCCCATTCATGCCCACTCCGCTTTATTTGGGGTGTATGGGTCGCTGGCATTGGCCCTCATGTTGTTCGCCTTGCGTGAAATTGTGCCGGATCGCGCTTGGAATGAAAAGCTCTTGCGGTTCTCGTTTTGGTCTCTGAATGGCGGGCTGGCAACTATGCTGGCGACGGGACTGATTCCTAATGGGTTCTATCAACTCGTTCAATCGGTTAATCACGGCACTTGGTATGCCCGCAGTGCTGAGGTGATCGGCAGCCCCTGGATGCAGTGGACGGTTTGGCTCAGAATTCCAGGGGATATCATTTTCAGCTTTGGTGCGGTGGCGATGGTGGCGTTTGCGTTACGGGCAATTCCTTCTGTGTTTATGAATCCAACGCAGGATTCATAATCGTTCGGAACTCGGAGATACTGTTTTGGTTAGACCGCTGATCGACTAAGGTCAGGTGCTCCAACTCATGTATCAATAACTGGTTTAATACTTTTGACTTGCTTGCAATCGCCCAAAACAGCAATTTGAATAATCGCCTCGCGATTTGAGTCGACACTGCTTAGAATCATTGCAATACATTTGAACCCGTAAAGCCAATTCGATGAACGGCTCGATACCCAATTCTAACAAATCAGATTTAAGCATCCGGGTATTGGGCTAACAGTTGATCCGAAGCAGTGAGACTATCCTTGGCCAAATTCAAAAGATCCCGTTTCAATGTTGATCGCTACAAATTTGCTATGGTTACCTTGCTCGACTTGGGGATGCACCTGAAATTCATAAATCTCATTACCACGTCGAGCAACTTCCTCTTTTCTATAGCGAAGTGGCTGAACCGTCATAGGCTTTGACCTTATTACAGCATTATGCCTACATTTTACCCTGAATAATCGTCTATTCCACTCAGAGAATATATCATACTGCTGCATTTATTTCGCATTCTATATCCATATCATCTTCCATATTTGTGTTTTATGCTGTCAAGACGTTTCCGTAGATCTTGCTTCAGTTCCGTTTGTGTATTCCAGAAAATAGTTGGAATATCACTTAAGTCAAAAGGTAGAGTAGTTCCTTTTTTTGCGGTTACTATAACATCTTTCCCAAGAGCCTTTGCAAATCCTAATTC
>JBAVRC010001199.1:0-3371 GCA_049694615.1 Thermosynechococcaceae cyanobacterium
GGGTTGTGTCCAAACAAGGCGTATTGGCTGATCGCGACTTCAAAGCTTGATGTGTGACCTGCCAAGCCGTTTGCGGATCAAACAGCATTAATTCGGCAGATTGTCCCTCCGCCATTGGTAAAGAGGGGTCTCCCAAAATACGCAATGGATTCAGACTCAATTTAGACCAGAGATCTAACACGCTCCAGCGCTGTGTTTGCACAAAGGCTTGCCATAACAACGGGAAAGCCAGCTCCAACCCAATCGCACCGGGCGGCGCATCGGCAAAGGGAACCGTTTTCTCTTCGTAGGTATAGGGACGGTGATCCACTGCGATCGCATCAATGACCCCAGTGGCCAACCCTTCAATCAGGGCTTCTTGGTCGGCGGGATTGCCCAGGGGCGGATCGAGGCGCAGGTTCACATCGTAGTTGCGCAGATGCTCACTGTTCCAAAGCAAATGCATCCAGCTCACGCTCGCAGTAATTGGCAACCCGCGATCCTTCGCCATCGCTAACAAGGCCACACTGCGAGCCGTCGAGACACGCATAATATGGATAGGCGTTTTCAGACTGTCAATCACCTCTAGTAACCCAGCTAGAGCCGTTGTTTCAGACATCGCAGGGTTTTCGAGCAATCCAGTTTGCAGCGCCTGCAAGCCTTCCCGAATTACCCCTTGGCCTGCCAAGCTCCGGTGACAGGGCCACAGGGCAATCGGCTTTTGGAGCGGGGCAAGATACTCCAGTGCCCGTCGCGTCAACATCCAGTTGGCTAGGGGTTGACCGTCGCTAAAACCGCAAATGCCAGCGGCGGCGAGTTCAGCCAGCTCAACCAAGTGCTGGCCTTCGCCCTTTTGGGTCAGCGCTCCCCAGCATTGCATTTTGAGGGGTAGATCGGTCGGGAAATGGGCCAGCATCCAGGCGACTTGTTCCGGGGAATCAATCGCAGGATGGGTATCGGGGAGGAGGGCAATCCGGGTAAACCCACCCGCGACGGCTGCCTCAGCCATAGAATACAGGGTTTCACGAGACTCAAACCCCGGTTCTCCTACGGTGCTGTACAAATCCACCAACCCCGGTCCCAGCAAACACCCACTGCAATCGCGACTCTTCGTTTGGGCTGGATATTCGGCCAAGGTTGGGGCGATCGCTTGGATGCAACCCTCAGCAAGGAGTACATCGGCGACGCGATCCGTTTGGCTTGCCGGATCAATCAACCGAACTTGGCGCAGCAATTCATAGGTCATAGTGTTATTGGGTGACGAATCTCCATAGCCACAACTGGACCTTAGAGTGCGCCTGCGGCGGTGCGGTCAAGAATACTTCCCAAATGGGTGGTAATATTCATGGCCTGAACCGTGGGTGCGCCTTCTTTCGGGTAGTCGATGACACTCACCGCCCCATTCCCCTGCTTAAAGCTCCAGAATTGGTCTGGTCCCGCTCCAGCCACATGGCACAGAATGACCTTATTAACCGCATCATGGGCCACCACCAAACCGACCTGGGTTGTGGGTTGGTCATGACAACGGGCGGCATCCACCAAGCCATCCCAGGCGGCGATCGCCCGGTCCCAAACTTGTTGCAGATTTTCTCCTTCCGGCATTTGCACCGTTTCCGGTTGGGTGCGCCAGCGCTCTAATTCGCCGGGGTGAGCTTGTTCAATTTCAGACTCCAGCTTCCCTTCCCACGTCCCGTGGCTGATTTCTGCGAAATCGCTGTGGCAATCGAGCGCAACTTGGGGATGGTGGTGCAGAATGGCCTCAGCGGTTTCTTTGGGGCGCAGCATGGGACTTGTAACGGCAAAGTCGATGGGAACCGATTGCAAAAATGCGCCCACTTGCTCGGCTTGCTGACGACCTGTGTCATTCAGCGGAACATCAATTTGCCCTTGAAAACGGCCTTGACGGTTCCAGTCGGTTTCGCCATGGCGCACGAGCAACACCCGTAGGGCATCGTACCCCTTGCGGGCCTTGGGCAACGGCAATCCCAAATGGCTGGTCAAGTTTAAAGACTCCAACTGGGCGCTGTCCAACGTCCCATCGGGAAAATTCAAGACACTGATATTGCAGTTGGCTTGTTGCAAGGTATGGTACTGTTCCGGCGGCAGTCCTAACGCCGTGCAGATAAGGGCGCGATTGATACCGCTGTGGCCCACCAGCAAGATGGTCTGATCGACCGCGTTGGGCAATAGATCATGCCAAAGTTGTTGGGCTTGTTCAAACAAAGCCAAGACGGGATAAAACAATTGAGGACCAGAATCCGTTGGCACCTCCATATTTAGGCGATGGGGGGCTTGATGCCAATCGCGATAGGCATCGGGATATTTGACCTTCACCTCGTCAAAGAGCAACCCTTCCCAGAGCGGTAGGCCAATTTCGATTAAATTCGGCATAACCGCCAGCGGCGCAAGGGAGGTATCGGTTTGCGCCAAACAGTCCCGAATCAGATGGGCAGTTTGGGTAGCCCGTTGCAAGGGGCTATGATAGAACGCCTGAATGGCAATGCCTTGAAGTGCATTCCCGACTGATCGGGCATCGGCGATCCCCTTTTCGGTTAAGCGCGAGGTGTCGATATGGCCTTGAACCCGCCCTTCAACGTTGAAACTGCTCTCGCCGTGACGCACTAAGATAATACGAGTAGCCAGGGGTCTATCCTCCATTGTCGATTGCAGTCTTGGATCGACGATCAGTCCTGTCGTTGAATACACCGAACCAGAGACGAGTGAAAGTCAGAAGCATTTTAACCCGTTATGACAGATTGCAGCATTGAAGTTTTTCGCGACGAGTCAAGGCTCGCCGTCTTAAATGGCACGTTGGTTGATTTTTAGAAGCGCGTTATGAAAGTTTATCGGCCCATTTTAATTGCATTAACGATCTTGGTTGCGGTGCTGATTAGCTCCACATTGCTGAGCAGTTGGACAGAACCTCAAGTGCAAAGTCAATTAGATCTCTATCAGTCGGATCTGTTGTTGCAAGCCTCCGAATGGAAATCCTTGGACCAAGAGATGCAGGGATTTACCACCTTGCGAACCTCGTTTTTCGGAGAGTCCCCTGCCAAGGATGCGCTGGACAATTACCTAACGGTGCGCAAATCTGTGCAGAAGGAGATTGATCAAAACTCCCGCAAGGTCAGTGTCCCAATCGAGACCGGTGGATCGTCTGAATCCCCTTCAGTCTTGCGATCGCGTCCCCCCACAAAGGGACAACTGCTGGACGAACTTGATCTCCGGCTGGGGATGCTTTATATCCGAACGGGCGATCGCGCTAAAGCACTGCAAACCTGGACCCAGCTCAGTCAATCGCCCCAGACTCAAGACAGCCCAGCCCATCGAGCGAAAACGGCGCAAGTTTTATTGGGGTTATGGAGCGATCCGCCCCGACTGTTGCCCAATGC
>JBAVRC010001200.1:0-3028 GCA_049694615.1 Thermosynechococcaceae cyanobacterium
TTTAGAGCTTTTCCGATAGTGAGTATCTGGAATGCTTGAATTTCCGTAGAGAGTTACAGTCAGTCTCGGTACCCAAGGATCCTTGAAAGTCTTTGGCAAAGATGCTTGTGAGTTTTCGGAGATGTCTGTATGGCGGATTTCCGCAAATATACGTCTCTCCGCCCTCATTTTCAAAATCAATCTCCGCCTGAGCCAGCGGCGTACTAAACAAATCATTCGCGTATAGCTTCACCCCCGTCCCCGTCGGTGGGCAAAGACTCAACCAATCCAACCGCAGAGCATTACCGCAGGTAATCCAGTTATCATCCTTCAGCGGCAGAAACTCAGCCAGCGCCAGCTTTGCCCCCCGATAAAGCACATCGCACTGATACTCCGCAATAATCAGCGCCAGCCGCGCAATCTCAGCAGAGAAATGACGCAGTTCAATACCGCGAAAATTCGTCAGCGGAATCTCTGAGCGGCGATCCGGCTCATCCCGACGACGGTTAATCTCCGCCTCAATGCCGCGCATTTCCTTGTAAGCAATCACCAGAAAATTCCCAGATCCACAGGCCGGATCGAAAACCCGAATCCGAGCCATTCGAGAACGCAAATTCAGCAGCTTACGAGCATTCTCCCCCGCCGCCTCTAGCTGGGCGCGCAAGTCATCCAAAAACAGCGGATTTAGAACCTTGAGAATGTTCGGAACGCTGGTGTAGTGCATCCCCAGCGCACCGCGCTCATCATCATCCGCCACCGCCTGAATCATCGACCCAAAAATATCGGGATTAATCTTCTTCCAGTCCAGATTGCCCACATGCAGCAGGTACGATCGCGCAATCTTACTAAAGCGCGGCACCTCCACCCCACCCGAAAACAGCCCCCCATTCACATAGGGAAACACATTAGCCCAATTGCGGATCCCAGCCGCCTCTCGCCCTTGGAGCGGCGTACACATCGCCCGAAACAGCTCCGACAGCACCTCATGGGTGTTCGAGGCATCGCTTGCACTCATCTGAGTGACAGCGGTTGTAAACAGGCCATCACTGTGGAAAATATTCGTATCCTCAGCAAAGAAGCAGAAGATCAGCCGAGCCATGAAGTGATTCAGATCCTCTCGGCGATCGTCCTTATCCCATTCTGGGTTGTCCTTCAGTAGCTCAATGTAGAGACGGTTGAGGCGACCCGTAGCCTTGATGTCAAAGGCATTCTCTCGGATCTGCTTGACCGTCGTAATTCCCGCCAACGGCAGGAAAAACCCAAAATGGTCATGAAAGTCGGGGTAGGCACAGGCGACAGTCTCCCCATCCGCCAAATTTTCTGCCTCAAAGCTTTTGCCATCGGTGGCCAGGATAAACTTTGCCTTGTGCCGTGCTGTCGCCGGACTATCCCGCAGAGCCGTGAGCGTAGCAGTCACCTCCCCGTCCGGGCAAACCTTCAAATGGATATTATTCCGCTGGAGCACCCCACCCGGCAGATCGGATTGATTCGAGCTATTGCTTTTGAGCCGCTTGAGGGTTGTTGGCTTGTTACCGAAGGCTTCTAAAAAAGCAAAGGGGAATTCCTCTGGGTCAAAGGGATCCTCCGCCAATTGGGAAACGGCTTCTTCAATTTCGACTGCATTCATACACCAACCATAAGCATTACAGGCGATCACTGAGTGCCTCTTAACGCAATTTTGAAATCTTACCCTGATTTTCGATGATGGAGGTTGCGATGGTCTCTGACCGAGCTGTGCCCCTTGCGCAGTGTCTTCTGGGAGAATTGCAGTGCAGGAATCTTAAATCTTGAATAAGACTCTCAAAATGCTGCCCCAAACCAAAATAAAAGCGAGATAACGATGAATAGAGGCGTGAAACTACTCTCTTTAACTGTATGGATTACGGTATGCCTTTTGCTGCTGGGGTCAACGCTCGTGGTTCTCGGCATTTTCAATCAACAGCTCAAGTGGGATATTTTTAGCCCCCAGGTTGAAGCGTTTCTTTATGGTGTGTTCTTCTCTTGCCTGCTTTTGAGCCTGTTTGGTGTGGCGATCGCCTTTGTCTTGGGACTCAAACGGATTGTCGATGCGGTGGAAGCGCTGGAACGCAAGGGGCGCTTGGATGCCTCGGTTGTGCTGCCCACCCGCAAATTGACCTATGTGGGGTACATGCTAGGGCTAATGACGGCGTTTGCTGCGCTCATTGGCGGATTAAGTCTCATCAATCACCAAGTGCAAACCCATCGCAGTCAGGTCTTTAAGCGGATTGCGGGTGAGCAACTCCAAAAATTCGACAACAAGTTTATTCCGCCGCTCACTCAGCTTCGCAGTGTTCCGCCCAACACCGCGCCAAAGTTCCAATCCGTTGCTGAAATTATGACGGCACTTAAGGAATTGTCTTTTGTACGAGAAGCGACGCTGTATGTGCCAGATCGGCAGGATCAAGCTGTTTTATGGCGCTACAATCCCTATCAAGTCAATGCAAAAGGTGACCCCTACTTTCAGCGCTTTCTGATTGTCAAAACCTTTGAAGAGGCGATCGCCCAAGCCCTGAATGGCAATCCCAAACCACTAGTGGCCCTGAACGGCCAAACCCAATTTGAGTGGTACCATATCCTTAAAAATAAACAAGGTCAGTCCTTAGGTGTTCTTAAGATTTATGGCAATCCCAACGAGAATTTTCGGGAATATCGTTTAGGTAGTTCTGCAATTCCATGAAACTTAAGCCCTGTATTGATTTGTTTTTGCGTTTAAGATCTATGTCGAACGAGATTATCGTCAAGATAAGTTCAGCAGTTCTCCAGCCATGATTCAGTAGGTCTGCGATCGCATTGTTCCCTCTAAAGACAAGGAAAGGGGAATGACGCTGTTTAGGGAAGAAGACTGCCATCTCATCAATACAATCAAAGCTAAACCCTGATGAATTAAGCTGATGCGATGGGAAAGAGCGTAAAGCGGGATACTGTGGACCAGGTGCATGGAAATAGCCGTAACCTTGGCTATATGGGCGGATAACTGTCTGCCTGGACAGCCAATACGGAATATAGGCGGATGAATTCCGTATAAATC
>JBAVRC010001201.1:0-3388 GCA_049694615.1 Thermosynechococcaceae cyanobacterium
CAGTTAAGCGGGTTAACACTGTTAACCCTAGCTTTTTTCGCTTCTTAGTTTTTTGGTGTGTTATTTGCGACAATGTGAGGAGCCCCATGAATTTTCAGTTTCGACTGTTGCGGATGTTCCAACCCGCTTTAGCTGGCGCGATTATCTTATTCCCTTTAACGGTTAAAGCCGAACCTGTCAGTCCTCCGCCTGCTACTACACTGCCTGCCACATTTTCGACTCTCACCAACAATAATATTAACAATCCCAATGTGCCGGGTCAGGTTACTTCTGTGTCGCAATTGTCCGACGTGCAACCAACAGACTGGGCCTTTCAGGCACTCCAGTCTTTAGTTGAGCGTTACGGTTGTATCGCAGGGTACCCCGATGGAACGTTTCGCGGCAACCGGGCAGCTACTCGCTACGAATTGGCAGCTGCATTAAACGCCTGCTTGGATCAAATCAGCGATCGATTTGCAACCAAAGAGGATCTCGAAACTGTCAAGCAACTCCAGGAAGAGTTTAAGGCAGAACTTGCCACCCTTAAAGGTCGGGTGGATAGCTTAGAAGCTAGAGCCGCCACCCTGGAAGCTCAGCAGTTTTCAACCATCACCAAACTCAACGCGGAAGTTATTTTTTCCGGTGCCCAAGTTTTTACAGATAAAGTTGCCACTTCTGGCGAAAATGGTCCAGGTCGTAGTCAGGCCGCCGAAAACAATACTAAAGCATTTGTCGGAGATCGGGTGCGACTCAACTTCGATACCAGTTTTACCGGAAGAGATCGTCTACGGGTGCGTCTTCAGGCCCGAAACGCCGGTGCCGATTTATTTACCAACAACGGTCCTGGTAATCTCAACAATGGCTCTACTGGCACTCCCGCAACCCAACTCGGTTTTGGCGGCGGCGGCGCAAACAATTTTATCCTAGACGACTTGTGGTACCGTTTCCCTCTCAATAAGCTGAATACAGCCCAGTTGACGGTCATTGCCAACTCCGGGGAGTTTAACGATTTTGTCGGCTCTACCTTTAACCCCTATTTGGACAGTAGCGGTCAAGGCGCACTGTCTCGATTCGGTCGATTCAACCCTATTTATCGCTTTGGGGATAGCGGTCAAAGTGCGGGTGCAGTGCTCAACTACAGGTTCAACCCCCAAATTGCCATTTCCGTCGGATATTTAGCAGATCGTCCCTTTAACACGACAGGTACTCTTCCGACTGGAGTTAGCGGTGGCGGGCTGTTTGGCGGATCCTATTCTGCCTTGGCTCAGTTGGAGTTAAAGCCAACCCCCAACATCGGGATAGGTATTACCTACGTACACGCCTTTCAAGAGCCTGGGTCATCCACCGTGGCCGGTTCTAATGCAATCAACCTAACCGGAAGTACAGGTAGTACCTATGCCATCAACCCCTTTTCACTTTTTAACCCCGGTACAGGTGTTATTTCCGACTCTATTGGTTTACAAGGAACCATCAAGGTTTCGCCTAAGTTCACCCTGTCTGGTTGGGCCGGATACACTGCTGCCTACGCATCAATCCCATCCGCCGATCCTTTTCTTAACCGGGCAGAAATCCTGAACTGGGCTGTTACAGGCGCGTTTCCCGATTTATTTGGTCAAGGGAATGTTGGCGCAATCATTTTCGGCGCGTTGCCTAGAGTGATTAACACCGACGTGCTTTATAAATCTCCCGCCATAATTCCTGGTGTTACTCAATTTGATCGGGATCAGTCCTATCACATTGAAGCCCTTTACAAAATTAGGGTCAATGGCAATATCACCATCACCCCTGGTTTAATTGTTATTCTTAACCCTGAGAACAATGCCGACAACGATACCATTTTCATGCCCGTGGTTCGAACCACTTTTAGGTTCTAGTTAACCCTCTCACTCGTTTTCTAACTCAGTTGAGCGATCGCCCTCTTTGTATCATGGGGGTGATCGCTTTTCTATGGGGTGCTCATTTTGACGGATGATCGCGAATTACGGCGACTCATTGCAACGCGCATTCAGAAGACGGATCCGCAACGGGTCCCCTTTGCGACGTTTATGGATTGGGCGCTTTATGAGCCAAGGCTGGGCTACTATGCTGCCCCGCGTCAGAAGATTGGTGCCGGTGGCGACTATACCACTTCCCCCCATTTGGGAGCGGACTTTGGCGAGTTGCTAGCTGAGCAGTTGCTGGATTTATGGATTTCTCTGGAGCGGCCTGCGGTGTTTCAGGTGGTTGAGATGGGGGCGGGGCAGGGGTTGATTGCTGGGGATGTATTGACCTACTTGAGCGATCGCGCTTCCACATCCCCAACATCGGACTACGCACACTTGTGGCAATCTCTCCAATACGTCATCGTCGAAAAAACACAAGCCTTTATCGCGGAACAACGCCATGCCCTAAAACCCTTTGTCGAAACAGATGGCAAATTGGCATGGCGTACCTGGGACGAGATTCCCGATCGCAGCATTTTAGGCTGTTGCTTCTCCAATGAGCTGGTGGATGCTTTTCCAGTTCATTGCATTGAAATCCAAGACCAGCAACTGCAAGAAATTTATGTCACTGTAGCGGATTCGACCGTAGACCATCCGCAATTCACCGAGGTTGTCGCATCTCCTTCTACCCCAGCTCTGCAAACCTATCTAGCAGAAATGGGCATCGAGATTGATCGTTACCCCGAGGGTTATCGCAGTGAAATTAACTTAGCGGCCCAAGACTGGCTCAAGACCCTTGCCCAAAAACTGGATCGGGGGTATGTGTTAACCATCGATTATGGCCATACGGCTGCCCAGTACTACAGCCCACAACGCCATCAGGGTACATTGCAGTGTTACTACCGTCAGGCTCATCATAACGACCCCTACTGGGCTGTAGGTCATCAAGATATTACGGCCCATGTTAACTTTACGGCTTTGCAACATTTCGGTCAGTCCTGCGGACTCGTTGCCTTGAACTTTACGCAACAGGGATTGTTTTTGATGGCGTTGGGTTTGGGCGATCACCTCTCGGCCAACCTCACTGCGCCGAAGTTGGACCTAACGGAGATTTTGCATCGTCGAGAAGCGCTACATGCCTTGATCAATCCAATGGGGTTGGGGGGATTTGGAGTGTTGCTACAAGGCGCGGGCAATGTTCCTGATTCGGCTCACTATCCCTTCAAAGGATTCCAGATGGATCTCATCTGATTCCTCAGAAGCAGCTAAGCCGCTTCCAGAAAAGCGGGCGATTCGATCTCTTGCCAAGCTTCTGCCACGATTTCGCTGAGCCATTGCCGGGTCATTTGGTCTAATTCCGAGTCGTCCTCTAAGACCAACCGGGTTACATCGGCAAGAGATTGTCCTTGAGACTGTGCGCCACTGACAACCCCGGCGATCGCCACGGCAATCAATTCCTCTGTCATAGGATTGGGGCTGTCTCTAAC
>JBAVRC010001202.1:0-1625 GCA_049694615.1 Thermosynechococcaceae cyanobacterium
AGTCTATCGCGATCACAGGCCGCTAGAAGACACTATTCTGGATTGGCTTCATCGTCTCTCGAAAGTCCACTATTTTGATTAATTTGCGACCCTTCACCTACCGTTCATGTCTCACTTGATGGCTTCAACATAGCAAGACAATTTAGGACGTGTGTTATCAAATAAGTTTAAATCTCTTAAAATTGGGCATCTGCTTTGGCCATAGGCTGACTGATATATTTGGGCAAAGCCAACCTCACTTAAAAAGCGGGTTATTTTCTCAACATTCCACCAATTCATATGATTTCCTGGATAGATAACCTGTTTGTCTAAATTCACTCTTGAGCAAATATGATTTAGCGCTTCTTCTTTGGAATATGAAGTAATGATTTGCTTCAGCTCTTCATCATTAATAGGTTGCATACAGCCATCCCTATGATTGATTGATACATTGGCAGCAATATGCCAGATAAAGGCTTGAGCATTACTTATGTTCAAAGGATCTAGATCTTTGTTATGCATTTTTCGCGGAGATCTCGCAAAAGAAAAATAATCTTCATCATTTCTCAGGTATGCTGCATAATCTAAATCGATATCAGGACATGTAATTCTGAAAACTCCATTGAGCTTCAAAGATCTATAAACCTCTTGAAATAAATTCTTTGCAGCAATATCGCTGATGTGCTCTATAGTATGGCTAGTATAGAAAACCTCGGCAGTCCCTGTTTCGACAGGAAGTTTTTCAAGACTCGACAAGTCATGATCAATAACAAAATTATCACCTTTCTGAACGGATTTATACCAATCCGTCAATTTGTCAATATTAGTCCATGCAAAGTGTCTAAAAGAACCCGCTCCAACATTATAGAATCGTCGCAGTTTTATACTTTCCTCTGAAAAGTACTTATTATATAATAGCAAATTTGCCTTTTTGAAATCCGATTTTTCTTGATTGATATTTTTTAATTTTATTTCATAGCCAAGATTTTCAATTAATTTATTAATAGCTTTTTTTGTAAAGTGTTTTATCATTGAATTGATCTGAGTAGTTTTAATCTCTGAGGGTCAATAGACAAAGACTATGTACATTTTCGGGTGCAGACCGTGCCAACATACATTGTGACCAAACTTGTTACGATGCTCAAGAGCCGTACATTCAAACGCTGCTCTACAATGAAACCACAGTTATGGGGTGGTGAGTTTTGGAGCGACGGTTATTTTGCGAGTACGGTTGGAAAACATGGAGATGAGGGCATGATTCTGTTGGCGGTCTTCTCGGCTGTTGCGTTGGACCTTGTGCAAGGCTATAGGACTTCCGTGCGATAAGGCAAGCAATTAGCGGATCTAACAGGTATCTCGAAATACCGCGACCGGGGTTGCCTAGACAGTCAAAACTACGTCCGGTGTTACCGACACACTGACAGGTCCAAAACCGGACCTCGACGATCCCCAGTTCAAGGCTAGACAACCCGTATAGCGAGAAGGGCTTCTCAAGGAGAAGGCAACCTGTCACAATAAAAGCACGCGCCTTTGTTTCCGTTGCACGTCAGTGGAGCATTATCCTAATGTCTCTGGTCACATCTCAAGAGCTTTTGAATCGGTATAAAAAAGGCGAGCGATTCTTTGAAAAAATTAACCTTTCTAAA
>JBAVRC010001203.1:0-7822 GCA_049694615.1 Thermosynechococcaceae cyanobacterium
AATATCCGGTTCCTTGCCCCATCGCAACATCGAAGTCAACATAGTATTTTTCGAATTGTTCTTTTAACAAAGTGATATACTCCAATTTTTTTAGTCAACGGGGAAGAGATTCTCTATATGGCTTAAGGGATGTACAATCCACTGAAATATCTATAACTGTAATACGATAGCGAGCCTCAAGCCCGACGGGTCCTTTGGCGATCGCACCAATCCAAGACGCGATTCCAGGCCCACCAGCGATCGGGATCCTTCGCCCTCTGCTGCCCCGCTTTGCTGCTGATATAACCGACATGTCCACCCTGATCCGTCAGAACCAAGTCCAGTGCTGGATTGTTCGCACAGACCACTTGCAACTCCGGTACCAGCATCGGGTCAAACATGGGGTCGTCAGCCGCGTAAAGGATCAGCGTCGGTTTTTCAAGGTCCGGTAACAGCGGTAAGGCGCTGCTCGCTGCGTAGTAGGCTTCCACCGAGGGGAACCCCAACCGTTCAATCACCAGTTCGTTATCAAAGCCCCAAATACTGTTCACTCGCGCGATCACAGCCGCATCAATCGTACCGGGGTGGCAATCATGGATTTGCCGCACAAGTTTTTTGAGTTCACGCACGATCGCCCGTTCCAAATGTCGGCCCCAAGGATCTTTGACCAGATAGGCCAGGGAACGGTTGGAATCCAGATTCGGACAAATCACCGCACCGCCGCCAATATCTGCGTCGCACAACCCTAAATCCTGCCCCCAGGACGATAGGGTCTGGGCTGCTTTCACAGCCCATAGGACGAGTTGCCCGCCGAGCGAGAAGCCCGTCAACCAAAACGGAGCGGGACAGCCCATGGCCTTGGCTTGGGCGGCAATGCGCACAAAATCTTCGCCTTCATACAAACCATCCGACGTTAAGGTAGGCGAGAGCAAAGCGGTTTTTCCGTGGGCGCGCCAGTCGAACAGGACCACCGCATAGCCTTTGGCAAACGCCTTGCGTCCCATTAATTGGAGAAACCATTGGTTGTCGAGACTCCCTGTAATGCCATAGGTCCCCACAATCGTGCTGTGCGCATTTTTAGGGATAGCAACCATCCCAAAAAGGGGTACACCTTCTGCACCTATGAAAATTTTTTCTTGATAGTTTACCTCTGGATCTACAATACTATTTTCCCAATTTTTCTCAGCTCTTAAAGCCGCATAAATGGTCATGGATAGACCATTTTTAAGCAACTCAGGCGGCGTGAATGGCGAAGGATTCATCATACTGAAAATAATTGAGAGGGTTATAATACGCGTGCAAGTTTGTTCGGTTCTATGTCTAGGATGGCATTTTCGATGTTGCTTCAGACCCGCCAAAACAGGCTTCAGCGTGCCGGAATCGGCAAAATCCTATGGACTCTGGGCCTTTGTCTGGCCCTGCTGCTCTCAGGCTGTAGCCTCCCCCAAGTAAGTGCCGAGTCGCGCTTATTTCTCAACCTCTCCCTGGAGTTTGTCGATACCTTCGCCCTCCCCCAAACCGAATTCAATGGCACAACCGTCGGCGGTTTTTCAGCCCTGACCTATGACCGCAAACGCGATCGCCTTTACGCCCTAGCCAACGACGCCACTCAACCCCGCTTCTATACCTTCGCATTTAATCCCGCAGTTCCCAACCCTGAGGCACGGGTTACCCTCGAAACCGTGACGCCCCTCACCGAGGCGACGCCAATGCTTACGGCCCATGAAGGCATTGCCTTAACCCGCCAAGATACCGTTTTTGTCACCAGCGGGGGAAATGCGGATGAAAAGATAGCCCCCCGCCTCAGCGAATTTCAGCGAGATTCGGGCCAATGGCAACAGGATTTACCCCTACCCAAGCAATACTGGAGCGTACAAGACGATGGCACGGTAGCCCTCGGGGTCTTCCCCAACAACGGACTTGGCCCAGTGGCTATTAGTGCGGATGGCGATCGCCTCTACACTGCCACCAAAGGCCCCTTGCTCCAAGACACAGACACTTCACCGCGTTACAGCCGTTTTCTGCACTATTGGATTGGGGAACCAGAACCCATTTTGGTCGCAGAATACCTCTATCCCCTCAACCATTCGGGGAGTTACTTGAGCGATATTCTGCCAGTCGATGGTGCGGGACATTTCTTGAGTTTAGAGCGCAGTAAAAGTGCCATGGAGGGCGATAGCTTCGCACCCAGAGTCCATGCCACCCTCTATCAACTTGCCACAGGCATTGCCGCTGACACCGCTCGACTGCGAACCTTGCCCCAGCCAGCGCAGGGATTAGCCCCAATCCTCAAACAGCCGCTGCTGGACTGGGCAGACCTCAACCTTCCCACACAAGACCTAGCTGGAATCGTGCTCGGGCCACATTTAGCAGATGGGACGCAAAGCGTCATTTTAGTGAGCAATAACCACTTTGAGGCCCAGATACCCACTCAGTGGACTGTGTTGCGCCTTGTGCAACATCGTCAAAGGATTTAATGGGGCAGGATGTCATCTAAACGAAGTTGGAGGTTGGGGAAAAGTGGAGAGGCAATCTTTTGCCCTAGACGATAGGGGTGTTGAACATAGTCCTCGCCGATGAGGGTGCAAACCGTGAAGGTGGGTTGTTTGGGCTTACCGATGAAGGCAATGCCGCCTAAACCGCGATAATCGACAATCCAATACTCTGGAATGCCCAGCAGCGCATATTCTTCCACTTTGCGGGCATAGTCGTTTTCCCAATTCGTGCTCACCACTTCAACCACCAGTTTGATGGATCGCCCCAATGTGATCACCAATTCTGTCTCCCATTGCGGTTCGCTAGAAAGCATCGTTTCATCCAAGACCACCAGATCGGGGCGACGGGCTGTGGCCACATCGGCAAAGGGTCGAATCCGACAGGTACGGGGAATAAACCAGGTCTGTTGGGATTGCAAAATAGCCATACCCATGTAGGTTGCCAACTTTCCCCCCACGGTTTCGTGGGATCCGGTGGGTTCCATGTCAATTAATTCTCCGTCAGCCAGTTCGTAGCGGGGGTCATCGCCGTAGCGAACAATAAATTCGTCAAAGGTGAGGGGTTTTGTGGGGGTGTAGGTCATGGTTCGGCTTCTGGGCTAGAACTCGCCTGTCATCTCTTTATCCTAACGTTTCGCGATCGCCCACCCCCTGCTCCATATCGTGACCATCATTACTGCCAGAGGAGGAGAATCCATTTATCCTGAACCTATTAAGGTCTGAATTCAAGCCAGTCCTTCGTTAAAAAATGCCTGACCCCTATCCAGTATTTTCAAGGAGGACATCATGACCCAACCTTCTACGCACCATCGTGTGGCGATCGTCGGCGGTGGATTTGGCGGGTTGTATGCTGCCAAGATTTTGGGCCGCGCACCTGTTGATGTCACGCTGATTGACAAGCGCAATTTCCATCTCTTTCAGCCCCTGCTCTACCAAGTTGCCACGGGGTCTCTGTCCCCCGCCGATATTTCTTCGCCCCTGCGGGGCATTCTGAGCCGCTACCGCAATACCAAAGTGTTGATGGAGCAGGTCATCGATCTGGATGTCAAACGACAAGAAGTGGCCACGGTCAATCGCCGCATTCCCTATGACACCTTAATTCTGGCCACGGGGGTCAAACACCATTATTTTGGCAATGATACGTGGCAAGCAGCAGCTCCCGGTCTCAAAACCGTAGAAGATGCCTTGAAAATGCGACGACGGATTTTTACAGCCTTTGAAGCCGCTGAAAAGGAATCAGACCCCGAAAAACGGCAAGCCCTGATGACCTTTGTGATTGTGGGCGGCGGGCCAACTGGCGTGGAATTGGCCGGGGCGATCGCCGAGTTAGCCTTCAAAACCTTGCGCGATGACTTTCGCAATATCGATACCCAGCAAACCCAGGTGTTGCTCCTTGAGGGCTTAGATCGCGTCCTCCCCCCCTACCCAGCCGATCTATCCCTCAAGGCAGCCGAAGCCCTTCAACAATTAGGCGTCACCATCCGTACCCAAACCCGTGTGGTTCAGGTGGATGCCAACGGGGTGACGGTACAACAAGATAATGAGACCGAAGTCATTTCAGCGCAGACGGTGTTGTGGGCCGCAGGGGTCCAGGCATCGCCTTTGGGGAAGGTCTTGGCTGAGCGCACCGGCGTTGCCCTCGATCGCAGCGGGCGGGTGGTGGTTGAACCCGACCTCAGTATTGCCGGACATCCCAATATCTATGTCATTGGCGACTTGGCCTACTTTGCCCATCCTGCCGACCGACCGTTGCCGGGAGTGGCCCCGGTCGCTGTTCAAGAAGGCAAATACGTCGCTCAGCGCATTGTGGCCCAGTTGCAGGGGCAAACACGACCCGCTTTTGTCTATCGGGATGTGGGCAATTTAGCGGTGATTGGGCAAAATGCAGCGGTGGTCAATTTAGGCTTTATCCGCTTCTCTGGACCGTTGGCCTGGTTATTTTGGGTGTTGGCCCATATTTACTATTTGATCGAGTTCGACAATAAGTTAGTTGTGCTGTTGCAGTGGGGCTGGAATTACTTCACCCGGCAGCGGGGCGCACGCCTGATTACGGGCAGCGAACTGGCCGCAGCGCTGGAGTCGGTTCCCGTTTCGCCAGAGGCTAAGACCGTGGGCGATCGCATGGCGGCAGGCACCCGCTAATCCGTTCCGGGACGAGGCATATCGAGTTTGTTTTTGGCATTCCAAGGGGCAAAAAACGGCAACAGGAAAAGACCCGGTAGGGCTAGCACAAGGGTAATGAGAAAAAATAACGCCCATCCCTGCTGAGTAGCACCGGCCAGGTATAGGTTACTGCGCAAGGCCGCATCGGAAGCCATCCAGGTCTGGAGTCCTTGGGCTAGCTCGCCGCTCATTGGGCCTGCGATCAAATCCCGTCCCACAGCCATGAGACTGGACAGCAACGCAAATTGGGTTGCCGAAAAGCGCGAATTGCACAAACTCATCAGAAAACCGACAAACCCTGCCGTCGCCAAACCGCTACAAAAGTTTTCGACGTTAATGGCAGCCAGTAAAACAGGGTAGCTTTTGCCCACGATCGCCAAGATGTAGTATCCAATATTGCTCGCTGCCTGTAAGCCGCCAAAGAGCCACAGGGATCGATTGATGCCCAGCTTGCTGAGGGCTGCTCCCCCCATCAAGGTTCCGACAATCGTGGCGATTAAACCCATGCCCTGGCGAATGTTGCCAATATCGGCATCACTGAAGCCGATCCCTTTTGCACCCAGAAAGGGAACAGCAAACTTGGCCACCATGGCATCGCCCAAGCGAAACAGAATGATGAACAGCAAAATAAACACCGCCGATCGCCATCCCAATCGTCGAAAGAATTCTTGAAACGGTTCGACAACGGCTTTGGCAAAGGTCTCCGGCGGACGCTCATCCCGCGTGGGTTCGGGGGCCCAAAACGAGGTCAACGATCCCACGGCAACCAAAACAGCCATCAGGACATAGACCCAATGCCATCCCGCCACATCCGCTAGATTGAACGCAATCCAGCCGGTGAGTAACAGGGCAATGCGATAGCCCAGAATGGTTAAAGAGGCACCCGCTCCGGTTTCCTTTTCGGCCAACACGTCGGTTCGGTAGGCATCAATGGCAATATCCTGAGTCGCACTCAGAAAGACCGTTGCCAAGGCCGTCGCTGCTAGAATTTGCAGCCAGGGTCCACGCTGCACCGCATCCAAGCCCTGAATGACAGACATCTGAAAGGCAAGCATCAGAATAGCCGCCACCAATCCCATCTGTGCCACCAACATCCATCCACGGCGGCGTCCCAAAAAAGGAGGAACGTAACGATCTAAGATGGGCGACCACAGAAATTTGAAGGAATAGGGCACGCTGACTAAACTGAACCAACCAATGGTCGATAGGTTGAGTTGGGTCTTTGCCATCCATGCCCTGAACGCGTCGTCTGTCAGCGCAAAGGGTAAGCCAGACAGGAACCCCAGCATGAGGATCGCGGCCATTTTACGACTACTGAAGACTTGCAGGAGAGAGGGGGAGGTTTTCACGATTCGCTATGCTCATTGAGATGATTGAAACTGGCATGCAACTGGGCCTTTAGCACTGTGGCAGGCCGTTTTTGTTGCAAGGTTGACTCGCTTTGAAGGGTACGCCTGTGCCGAAGCGATGAGATAACCTTCAATCATGCCACAGACCTGTTCTGGTCCCCATCCGTTCCACATGCCAAATGAATATCAGGTTAGCCGCAAAGACGAATATGCAACGTCATTTGACTGTGGTTGACAATCACCACAAAAAATTTCCGCACCAATTGAGTGTCATAGGTGCTGTTTAGTCCTAAAGGTCTAGAACAAATTGGTCCCTGAGAACCAATCGAGTTGGGAGTTGCGATCCTAGTGAAGGACCGGGCGAACTTCATAGGATGAAAGGGTTCAAACCAACTGTTCCAATACAGACCTTTGATGGAGATAGGGTATGAAATTACGTTCTACAGTTTTCCTTGCGGCAGCAATCCTGGCCTTGCCTGTGGGCGGTCTGCTCCTCAGTCGTGCCATGCAACCAGAATCGGCATGGGCCGAGTCCTTAACACCCACTTTCCTGGCTCAAGCCCAACCGGATGCCGGATCCAAGCCGGAGCACAAAGGGAGAGACCAATGGATCAAACAGCTTAACCTCACCGCCGACCAGCAAAAACAACTTAAAACCATCCGAGATCAGGAAAAAACCGCTGACAATGGACTCCGCCAACAAATGAAGTAGGTCTCTGAGCAACTGCGATCGCTCATGGCCAGCAGTACGGCAACCGACGACCGACTCCGACAACAGCACCAAAAAATGCAGGATCTGATGCAAACAATGGGCGATCGCCGCTTTGACACCCTGCTGGCCATGCGACAGGTGCTCACCCCAGAACAGCGGGCTAAAGCAGCCGAACTGAAGCCGCAATTCCACAAACATCATCGCGGGGGCGACCATTCGCCGGGCGAATCGCCTGCTACAGCACCCCTTTAGAGCTGGGAATTTCATGCTGACGGCGCGGATCGATTTCAACCGCCATCCGAAGCGATCGCGCAAAGGCTTTGAAGGTGGCTTCAATAATGTGGTGCGAGTTGATCCCATCCATCTGACGAATATGGAGCGTCATTTGACTGTGGTTGACGATCGCCACAAAAAACTCCCGCACCAATTGGGTATCGTAGGTGCCCACCCGTTGGGTAGGAATGTTCAACCCGTAGCTCAGATGCGGACGCCCAGAAAAATCCAGAACCACCTGCACCAACGCTTCGTCTAGGGGGGCGATAAAATGACCGAAGCGCTGAATGCCCTTGCGATCGCCTACAGCCTTGGCAAGGGCTTGCCCCAAAGTAATCCCTGCATCTTCATTGGTGTGGTGATCGTCGATGTGGACATCCCCGGTGGCTTGCACAGACAGGTCGACTAACCCGTGAGCCGCGATTTGATCCAACATGTGATCTAAGAAAGGGACGCCCGTATGGTTATCGGCCTGTCCTTGTCCGTCTAAATTGAGGGACACCGACACATCGGTTTCCTTGGTAGTGCGACGCACCGAAGCCGTGCGGGCGGAAATAGCCAGGATGGAATGGGTCAGAGGATTCTCTTGGGTTTGCATGGATGAATAAAGGGCAAGCGTGAATTCATTTAATTATCGCCTGTGACGTAACGAAAAACATTGCAAAATCAGGATGCTTACCTCTAAGCCTAGCGTATAATGAGGGTCAACTAGTTCGTATTTGGCCCAACGCTATAGCAGGTCATTTATGACGGCTACTCCTGTTCCCCAATTGTTCATTCGCTCCGATTACTGCCATTCTCGTCAAGGTTTAATGGACAGTGGTTTTTGGAGTCCATCCATGTGGATGTCC
>JBAVRC010001204.1:0-6343 GCA_049694615.1 Thermosynechococcaceae cyanobacterium
GAATTACACAAAACTATCTTACAAGTCCCCCTGAGTTGGTTGCCTGCCAATCTCCGCCCCGATGGCGAAATTCCGGTGTTTTTCACGCAAGACGTCCCCGGTGCTGACGACACCATGACCGTGTGGGGCAACAGTTGTGCAGCAGTTGAAATGAATGGATTGCTCGGGTTACTCGATTATGACTGGTCCACCTATGCCGCCCTCATCGAAACATCCGCCCAAAACCTGTTCCGTCGCATCGGCCAGTGGGGGTTAATGCCTCTAGGTCACTATGGTTTAGCCTATGGCCTCTGGGGAACCTTCAAGCTCATGCATCAGTTATCGACCAAAACCCCCAGTGCTGAGCTGCAAACCCTGATCGACCAGGCCATTCCGGTACTCCGTCAGCAACTCAAACAGGCGGCGCAACAAGCCCCCCTCACGCCCCAAAATGCAGCATTCTTCACGCTGGCTTGCTGCGATTACCCACCCAATCGGTTTCTTCTGGAGGAGGGCTGGATCACCCAGTTAATCAAACGACAACATTACGATGGCAGTTGGGACAATGAACCCTTATTCGCCACTTGCCAACAAGGAGGCCAATCCACCTGGTACACCAGTCGTTCCGTGACAACGGCGTTCTGCTATCACGCCTTGCGGTCCTATCACGGTGGTCCTCAGTAACAGCCGTGCGTCCTATCGCGGATCCAATTTGCACACCTGACCCAACAGAACCCTCTGAACGTCCGTTATTAGGCAGACGCATGTCCATCTAACCACCTAAAATGATGTCAGTCAGTTCTCACAGTCATCAACACCTGTTGCACTTCAACTTTGAATTAGTGTTTGTCCAACGGGAGGATGTACTTTACGAGTCGCGAGTCGAAGTCGGGATTCATAGCAAGCTTGTGTCGAGAACCCATGAAAATCCCAAATAGTGATCGTGCAATAATTGAGTCATCAAAACTAACTGAATATTTACTGAATACTGAGCATAAACGCGGTGGCACAAAAGCAAAACTGCTACTCTATTTCGGATATTCTCCAGAAAATTGGCAGCAGCTAGAATCAGATATTCGCAAGTTTCACCTTGATGCAGATGTTAATATGATTAAGGAAACTGCATATGGAGTGAGATATGAAGTCAGTGCAAACCTAATGACTCCAACCAACAGACAATTGCTAGTCAAGACAGTCTGGCAAGTAGACACAGGTACGGACTTCCCCCGTTTGATCACCTTGGTTCCCGATTAGTCACGATGGAGACTGTAATGAACTTTCCCCTTTACTCAGATGTAATTTTATTGCGTGATCTTCCTGAAGAAGGTGTATATATTGGAGATATCGGAACAGTGGTTGAACAGCATAATGTAAATGGCCTAGAAACGGGCTACAGTGTTGAATTTTTCGACATGCTCGGCAATACGGTGACAGTTGCAACATTACCAATGAGTTCTCTCCGGCTACCAACTCGTGAAGATCGACCCGCAGTAAGGCTTATTGCAGGTGCTGCGTAGATGTTGTTTAACCAGTCGCTGCGCTGGAACGCCGCGATTTGGTCAGTTGAGTTGCAAGGGTTATCTGTGTCCGGTGAGCTTAGCCCAAACTGTACTCGGATTGCCAATTCTACAAAAGTGTCAAGAGCCATTGGGGCGATTAACCTGGTAAACATCGATCGCGCTTACTCAAAAAGGCGATCGCCCCTATGCAGCCTAAAGGCCATCCGATAGGTTTGGGTTTGCGTGCGCAGGGTTGGGGCATGGGCGGCCAAATATCGCGCTGCCGCCACCAAGTGATGAATGCCTTCAGGGGTTGCACCAAGTAATGCATACTGGCGAAACGCTGCTTCGAGTTCTTGAATCACGTGAAAATCTCGATTTTCCCTTAACGCCAACTGACCTAAAAGCGCCATCAATTGCTCTGGCTGACCGCCGCTGTAAAGGTATTGAGCCACCCCTCGACCCACTTCATCGACCTGCTGTTGCCGATCCAATAACTGCGGCAACGCCTGCAATAACGGCCCCGGATCTGCAACCGTCTCCTTCGGTTCAGACAGACGCGCTGGAGGTACATTTAAGAAGCGATTGAGGTATACGCTCATGGCCGCATCGAACACGCCTCGCAGCAGTTCCGCAGAAGGAACGCGACGCAATCCCTGATGGACGGCATGGGCAAAGGTATAAGGATGATGCGCGCTATCCCAGTCGCTATGCTCATTATTGGCCCCAAATCTCGCCACTCGGAGGGCTGCGGCGTAGGTCACTGCACTGGCCAACTGGTCCTCAGTACAGCCTTCGCGCAAGGCCGCAAGCAAGGCGTCGGCGATCGCCTGTGGGTTATCGGCCAACAGAACCGGGAGCAACTGCGATTGCCCCTGCCATGAACCCCGTCGAGATTGGCCCCGGTCCAAAGCCGCTTGGATCTGAGCAAAGGATTCGTCTAAAATCGCCACCAAATCGACCGGATAGCGCCAGGAATTGGTCTCTTCCATCCGGGCCGCACTTGCTAAACCGGGCACAAGACTGGCCAGAACCGTCTTTGCACCTTGCCAGTTCACAACATCCAACGCTTCCAGCGCCTTGTTGATAAAGTCGAGGCTATGCCCCCCGTCCAGGTACCGATGGTCCGTCGCTGCGGCAAACAACAGCTCAGCGATGCGGGTTGGGTCAATTCCCCGATCAAGAGCGGTCACCAAACACCGTTCAGCCGCTTCAGCATCGCGCCGTTCGATAAATTGGCGAAACCAGTCTTGGAGCGTCTGCCACTCGACCGTACTGTTCGGTAAGGGATTTACCACAACATGGGGCGGAGATCCGGCACTATCGCGCGCGACGGCAGAAAGACCTTGATAGAGCGCCAGCGCTTGGTCTTCTGGATCCAAGTGAGGCAACACATTCATCAAGCAGGTCAAGATTGAGAGTCCAGATCCCCAGCCGCCTTTACTGTACTGACTGCCAAAGGCTAATCCCGCCTGAAACACCTCCGCTGGCGCTGCATCTAGATCCAACAGGGCGATCGCCGATTTAGCAATCACCAACGAAATCTGTTGCTCTAATCCGTCCTGAAGCCGTTGTCGATAGTGCGTATAGGCATCCACCTGGGGCGCAACATTAACCCAAATGGTTCCCTCGCGAATCTCGACTGGGTAGGATCTGCCATCGTCTGCCCAGGAATCGAACGTCCCGCCGCTGGCTAAATCGAACCGGGCATAATGCCAAGGACAGGTCACGATACCGTCCTTGCAAGGCCCATTCAGTAACGGAAACCCCATATGCGGACAACGATTGTCCAGGGCATAGACCCGATCGGCCCAATAGAATAGGGCGATCGCCTGTCCTTCCCATAGCACCAGCTTATGTCCAGCGGACTGAACCTCCGCTAAGGTCGCGACTTGAATCAATCGTTCAGCCATTTTGGATATTGTATCAACTGAATGTTGCCATATCCGCTATGCGATCACCCTTGGGTGGCAGGCGGTACCTTAATTTACAGCAAACCTGGGAACCCAAAACAGGGCTGAATACCTTATTGAGGACAATCAAGTTGTCCATGGCGGCAAGCAAGGTCATACCAACATAGAACAGTTGCTGTGAACTGATGACGACTGCCTCATACTGCACCAACCTTGATGGTAGCGACAATTAGGGATGGGTAAGATATTTTGTAAGCATCCAGACCGCAATACTGATCTGAATGGACTGAGGATTATGACATCCCAAAGCATTCGTGAAACAGCTAAAAGTGGAGATGCAGCAGCAATTGCCACGATTCTCAACACCAACTTAAATCCTCAATTTGTTCAGGCCGAGGTCGATTGGCAGGAAGGGTACTTGCAGATCTGGCTAAAAGCCTCCGAAGTCCCTTCGCAAAATTTGGTATCCATGATTCAGTTTTGGCTGAGCAATTTGCAGTCTCAAGTCATTCGTAGAGTCAAGGTTGATGGGCTAAAAATTGATGGAGATTGTTCCATCTGGACTGATGAGTTTGAGCTGATTCCTCCCCTATTAGCTTCACCAGAAGGGACTAAATCCCCAGAGAATCAGATTTCATTGGGCATAGCATCTGTCCATAAAGACGAAGAGAATTCTCTAGCTTCAGTTAATGAAGACAATAATTTTGTTCGTGGATTTGCAATTGTTGCAATTGGCATTAGCTTGTTAATATTTTTTTGGATCATTGGTGGCATTATTTGCTTTCTTTCCTTCTCATTCAGTAGTTGCAATAGTTTAGTCTCTAATATATTTTTTCTAAGTGCGATAATCGTTGCTCCAGGCATAATTGTTTACGGCATTATCACAATGTTAAGAATGCCTAGAAGCCGTAAGCAACCAAACAACCTAGTCAGACAAGTACAATCGCAGATGCAGCATGATGTCAGTACCGCTGAGGGATCAACGGTCAGCGATCAACCCATTACAGCACCTGGACGAAATTTGCCCATCAATCCAGTGATGAAGTATGGCATTGCGATCGCCACAACGGTCTTGATCATCGCCTTCTTCGCCTGTGTTAGTCATCATTGGACTGTCAGTTCATACGATTATTCTAACGACAATCTTGGCTTCAGCATCCGTTCCCACAGAAATCGCCCTCATCCTGTTCTAGAATTTTTTCAGCTCTTATTTCTGGGGTGCAGTCCCGATGAAAATTCAATTATTCTACGGTTTTTTCTGATAATTATTTATATTGTTCACGCGATCAAGAATACAACGGTTTATTTAATTATTCGTTTTTTTTATGGAATTGGTTTTTTTCTTATCCCCCATCTCTTTATGCCGATCTACTGTTATTTCTTTATCTGGCGCGATCGCCCCCCTGCCTTCGCACAAAAGAGGGTTAATACCAATTCTTCAAATTCCAGCTAAAGCATGGGAAGGGATGCCTATGACCCCCTTGGTGGTGCAGAAAACTTTTTTGATTCTCATGATAAACAGCATGAACGTTCAAAATAGAGGCTGAAACCTACTACTCTCGTTCACATCCTGGGATTTTCCCAAAATTCACATTTTTTCATAATCCTTTATTCATAAGGGTTTCATAAATTTTCTGTGCCACCAAGCATTTATTGCAAACAGTTTGTTTGGGAACCCTAACGACGCGATCGCCTCCTGTGCTACGGTGCATCCATGACAAACGCCCCCACCCCACAAGCACCCGTCGCCATCATCGGAGCTGGAGTGGCCGGACTCGCCGCCGCCGCCACCCTCCATCGTCACGGCGTACCCATCGTCCTATACGAAGCCGGACCCCAAATTGCCGGACTGGCCCAAAGTTTCCACGACCCAGACGGCTTTAGTTACGACTTTGGCGCACACTTTATTACCAATCGCCTCGCCGCAGCCCTTGGCGTAGGCGCGCATTGCCGCACCGTGCATCACTACGGCGAATCGGTTTGGTTAAAAGGCCGCTCCTACCCCTATCCCTTCGGACTGTTGCAAGTCCCCCGATTTGTCTTCAGCGGACTGGCCAGTCAGCTCAGTCCCCGCAGTCGGCGATTAGCCCATCGCTCGGCTGCCGATTGGTTTCGGTTTAGCTACGGTCACGCCTTAGCCAATGAGGTTGCTATTCCATTGCTCGAAGATTGGGCTGGTGTTGAGGCATCGCAACTGTCCGCATCCGTGGGGGATAAACTACAAAACTCCATTGGCGAGACCCTGTTGCTTAAACTGGCCAGCCGCCTTACCCGCCGTGCCGTAGCCAACGGCTACAGTCATGATGTCCCCGAACATCCCTACGTGTGGCATGTCTACCCCGAAGGCGGAACCGGGATGTTGTGTCAGCGTCTCGCCGATACCGTTGCGGGTTTTATCCGTCTGGACTCCCCCGTCGAAGCCATCCGGGTCGAGCAGGAACGGGTCGTGGCGGTGCGGGTGCGGGACCGCGACTATCCCGTGGCGGCGGTGATTAGTACCGCGCCCTATCCCTTGTTAGCCCGCCTGGTCACGGGGTCGGATGCTATGCGATCGCTGGCAAAGTTCCGCTATCGACCGATGGTGTTTGCCAACTTGCGCTTGCAGGGGCGCGGCTTTTTACCCGATACGGTGCTGTGGACCCCGGAATCGGCGTTTCCTTGTTTACGCCTGACCGAGACGACCCTCTCCATGCCTTGGTTGGCCCCGCCTGATAAAACCCTCATTACCGTCGATATCGGTTGTACATTGGGGGATGCGGTTTGGACAATGGATGAAGCCGAACTGGGCGAGTATTGCCTCAGTTTTCTCGATCCGATTATTCCCCAGATCCGACAACGATACCTGGGCTGTCGCATGCTGCGATCGCCCATTGCCTATCCCGTCTTTTTGAACGAATATGAAGCAGAGCGACGGCGGTTAGAACAATCCACTGGGATTAATGGGCTTTATAG
>JBAVRC010001205.1:0-11501 GCA_049694615.1 Thermosynechococcaceae cyanobacterium
CAATACCACTTCTGATTGGGGATGTGCATTGTAGGAATACAATTAAGTCAGGAGATATATAATGTTCTTCAATTTCAGAGAGGGCATGAATTAAAGATGATTCAGAAGACGCTGTATCGCTGGAAAGTTCTTCAGGACGATCAATAACCTTGACATCATAAGATCTAGAAATATTTGCAATTTCTTGATCATCAGTTGAAACAAAAATGGAATTAATAAATTTGGATTCTTTAGCATCTAAAATTGTATGAGCAATTAAAGGTAGATTTAATAAAGGTCGAACATTTTTACGAGGCAAACCTTTAGATCCCCCGCGAGCCGGAATTATGGCTACATTTTTTTTTGACATAACTAAAATTTGAATTTGGATATTTAGACTAGGTCAAGAAAATAATCTTCTGCTAAGACAACATTTTCTTCTATTAGTTTGGAGCGAAGTTTTTCTGAAACAAAAATATCTTTTTTCTTGTTTTGCATTACTTGTCTTTTCATGTTGTTTTGACTAAAAACCTTTGTATATTCATTTGGTAAGCCGTAAGTAAAAAAAATTGAAATCTTCTCTTGAAAGAAAATGCGATCATAATTTTTTTTGAATAGGGTTATGATTTTAGAGTTTTTAATTCCAACAAGTTTATTAAATATTTTTTGCAAAAGAATGATTTGACTATTTAGCCAAATAACTGGCACAATATATTGCTGGCCTACATGAGTGAGTCTCACATCAAAAACAACAATATCGCCGACAGAGGTTGGCAAATAAACCTCATCACCTTGAACAAGAGATTCATATTTATGAGAGCCACTTCGAACAGTTAATCCTGTTTTATTTTGGGTATGATCTTGCAAATAAATGGCTACTTTATAGACTGAGCAATCTGGATTGTTGTACATGGGTCTGCCAAAGTACCCTCCTTCCATTGTCGTCATCCCATCATCTTTATGCCATCCACTCAAAATCCCAGAGTGAACATCGCAGTGACTAGTGAACATAATGTCTTCTTGCCTCAATAAGTTTCGCATAATGGCAAGAATTTTAGGATGATAAAATAACCAACCTATATCTGGAACCGTAATAGCAGCATTAGGCTGAGTTAATCCAGAATAACGAAGTATACCTTTGTTTCTAAGTAGGTTGGCCTAGATAAACCGAACTTTCACAAGGAGGGCACAGTTGACCCAAACCCATATAGGTCAGGCATTTCATCCCATTTAGGATAGTTCGGCTTTTCAACCCGCACCTACTTAAAATGCTTCTTTACTATCTTTCTGAGTTGAGCAACTTCATTTCTTGAAAGAACCTCTTTAATGATTACAAAACCGTCACGATCAATTTTTTGAGCTAAATTATTTTCGGTTAAAAACATAAAAAATAAATTCCTTCTGAATACTAAAATAGAAATTAAAATCCCACTTTTCTCATTAATTCTATTTGTCTAAGCTTGATAAAATTCAGCTTAATATGATACAGCAACAATTATGATTTCGATATTATAGACTCTTTGGCTAAGCAGTTATTTATGAATTTTTCTAATATTTCAGTTATTTTAGCATTGCTTTCATAATTATCTCCTGTATGAATAATGATGTCATAAACATAGTTATCTATCTGTTTTGCATATATAGATCTGTATTTTGCTTTTAATTTGGCACCTATATCTGAAATATCATGATTATTAATTTTTTTCTTTCTAAACTTAGGTTCAGGAATCTCTAAGCTTAGAATATGTATTTTCTTTTTGTAAGATTTCATTGCATGAATCTTGCGTTCAACCTTCCACTTTGGAATATCATCGATCGCATAAATCTCTCTTACAAAGGACTGGAATGAGTCATTGTCTTCAAAACATAGATTCTGTCGATAAGTTATAGAATATTCTTGTCTAATTTTGTCTTCTATTGCGTCAAAAAAATATTGGGCAGCAGGCCAAAGTATAACATAAAAAAATAAACCTAATTTTTGAAATATTTCGATTCTTTTTTGTTCAATAATATCTACTTCTTTGTCTGAGAAATTATTTTCTTTGAACCATTCTATGGCATAGGATTTTATGGGCTTAAATTTGAGTGGATTGATGAATTTAATTGGTACTTCTAGGATATTAAAATATGCTGCTAATGCAAGGCGATGTGAGCCGTTCATTAAAGAAATTTTAGAATTAACAAAGATATTGCTGTAGGTGTCATAACCTTTTTCTAAAAAGCTTTCGATTAGTTCTTTAAATTGTTTTTCTGTGTCTTCATTGTCAAATCCAAGCCTATTGTATTGCATCTTGCGATACAAAGAGAATCCGATTTCATTTTTATTGAAATAATCTTCGATAGCTAAATATCGCACAATTATATCAATTCGATCAAATGATTTTCCTGAATAGTTTTTGCTAATCAATTTTGCTGTCGGATATTTTGTGATAGTCTCAGATTCAAGCAATCTATAAATTTTTATTTTGTTTACAATCCAAGAATAGTTTTTCTTTGGACTGAAATTCACTTGCAAACAACATTTGATTATTTTTTTCGTTTTCCGTTTTCCTGTTTCCCACAAGATGAAGAGACGCGAATTATTCATCTCCTGCTTTCTATGGCTGGATAAATCTTCTTTATTTTTTGTATTTATACCAACAGAACTTAGTGTTTCAATACAATCGCGAACAAGGCTCCAATTCCAATTTGAAGAATTTACAGTATGTTTTTCAAGTAACTTAATATCTGCTATATCTTTTTCCCTCGACCTACAGTTTTTAATGCTGAATTCTAATTCTATTCGGATAACTTTAAATCCATCAATAACTTCATGATAGGCTGAATTATCTGTGAGTTCTTTGTCGGATATTCCAATTCTCTCGTATTTATCAACGACTAAGTTCACATTTTTCGAAATGTAATTTCCTGTTAAATGACCTGATATCTTATTTATTATATCTGTTTTTGTGCAAAAATCGATATCTCCATGTGGTCTCAATCCCCTTACTGATAGGGCGATACTGCCCACTAAGCAAATATTATTTCTGTTAATTTCAAATTTTTTAAGGACATCTTCAAGTTCTTGCCGATATTGAAAATTCCATGCTCTCACTTCTTGTTTGATTTCTGACACTTTGGTCTCCTAATTCCTGTTTGTCTCCTGTAATCGTTGACGGCCTTTTAGTTAACGATTGGTTAATAAATAGTTAATTGTTAGTTAAAGAGTCTAACACAAGTTGAGATTTTTGGGGGCCACGTTATTCTCTAGTGAGAGATAAACTACCCTAGGATGATCACAAGGTCCTGAGCGAAGGGATGAGTATGATCGCCCTCTGTCAAGCCGAAGAAGCTGTGCGCACCCTTGCATCAGAGCCTATGTATTGCTCTAACTCAGTATTTTGTATTTTGGGGTCCAGCACATCCGAGCTGGCTCAGTTCCCGCTCGGAAGTGGGAAAGTCGTTTGTTGCCCCTAAGGACACCGGGTAGAACGCCACCCAATTCCCCCAGTAGCGTGGAATCATGGATCAAAGCAGGTTGATGCGCGATCGCATTTGAGCAGCGCATAGCGGAAAGCAAATCATGGTTCTCAAATCCTTACCCTGCGCTTATCTTTAGCTCGGCAATCAATTCAACCTTTTTCCTCACTAGAAGGCAACGTGCCCCCTATGCTAAAGTTCACTATAAACCTTCTCTACTCAGCAAAAATTAATTCAGAAGGGCATTTAAAGGTACGTCGAGCTTAGTTTTTCCTCAAGCCGTGGGTTTTAAAAATTATGCTTCTTCAGCCGCTATCAACCTCTGCAAGCACCAGTGACAAACCTCAATCTAAAATTTGGTTTTATGCAGGATATTGGTGGGCCGTTTTGCCTAATTCCTCAGGAACTTTTTTGTGGAAATTACAAGGGAAAGTATGGAATAAATTATTATTTCTTTCGAGTCGTACTGATACTCGCGCTGATACAAAACTAATTGGAAATATCACCCATATTTTACTCTACCAAGGTCAGCAATCTCAACTTATATCAATAGAATATATCGCTGGATCTTATCAAATTTGGCCAGGGCGACCCACGCCAGTAAACTTGACCTTGGGAATGGGAAACACAGTTGAAACCGCCACAATAGATGTCGATTCATTGGGACGAATGTGGCTAGCCTATGAAGCTAACAATGCGATTAATGTTCAATGGAGCGACTCACCTTATGCGATATGGCAAGGCCCAATTCAATTAGCAACTGGCGTCAATAGTGATGATATTTGTGTTGTGACTGCTTTGCCCACGGGCAATGTGGGCGTTCTTTGGTCTAATCAAAATACAAAGCGTTTTGGGTTTCGGCTGAGACATGACCTGGACATCCCGACCAATTGGTTGGCAGATGAAGTGCCTGCCTCGCAGTCAGCACAACAGATTGGCAATGGCATGGCCGATGATCACATGAATGTTGCAGTTGCTTCGGATGGCACTTTGTATGCCGCCGTCAAAACCGAATACAACACAGTGGGGTTTACCACGATTGGACTTCTCATTCGTCGACCTTCGGGTACTTGGGATAATTTATACGAAGTTGATCAAGTGGGTACTCGCCCCATCGTCTTGCTCAACGAAGGAGAACAAAATCTGTTGGTAGCTTATACGACTAATGTTCACTTGAATCCCATTGTGTATAAAAAATCGCGCTTATCGCCAATTTCCTTTAGTAGTCGTTCCACCTTGCTCGCAAATCCCCTGAACGATGTCACGAGTCTAAAGGCAAATTATACCGATGAAGTGGTCCTCTTGGCCTCCGATACAACTACAGCTCAAGGCGCGCTGATTAGTTCCACCTTCCCGATTGGGTGGTGGTTAATGAACGAAGGTTCGGGAAACACGCTAACAGATGCTTCAGACAATGGAAACGATGGGGCAATTAATGGCAACCCCACTTGGGCCACCGGCATTAAAGGCTTAGCCTTAAGACTTGATGGCTCAGGCGATTACGCGAGGGTTACCCATTCGACAAGCTTAAATATAATCGGCAATAATATCACTCTTTCAGCTTGGATTAAACCAGAAAAAATAGCTACTCAACGAATCATTGATAAAATAAGTGGTACGACTGGTTATTCAATGTTTTTGAGCGGCTTTGGTTATACTTCAATTAGATTCAACGGCAATAATTTATACCGTGTTAATTCAAGTGCATTGTACCCAACGAATGGAACAACTTGGATGCATATTGCTGCCACCTACAATGGATCTATTATTCGCATATACATTAATGGAGTTGAAAATGCCTCAAATTCGGTTGTATTCAATATCGCTGGCAATTCAAGCGATTTATTCATTGGTGCAGATAGTGCAGGTTTGAATAGCTTTCAAGGCGTATTAGACAATGTTCGTGTATATAACTATGCCCTCAGTTCTAATGAAATTAAAGTTTTGGCCACGATGTCTTGAAGCTTTAATTTAAAATAATTTTTAATATTTCATGTCACAACCTTTTGGAGAATAAGTGAACAAATGAATTTGCCTAACTTTCTAATTATTGGGGCAGGTAAGTCTGGGACGACAGCTCTTTATAATTACCTAAAACAGCATCCTCAAATTTACATGAGTCCTGTCAAAGAACCGAAGTTCTTTGCATTAGAAGATGAAAACCTTACTGTAAACGGACCTGGCAGTCATTTATTCCAGCCAATTACTAACTACGAGGAATACTGCCGTCTGTTTCAAGGTGTTACTGATGAGATCGCAATTGGTGAGGCTTCTACAATATATCTATATGTGCCTAAAGCTTCAGAACGCATCAAACACTATATACCCGAGGTAAAGCTCGTTGCAATACTCCGTCATCCGGTGGATCGAGCTTATTCAAGTTTTATGCATTTACGCAGGGACCAGCGAGAGCCATTAGCAGATTTTTCTCTTGCACTTCAAGAAGAAGAAAGGCGAATCACAAATAACTGGCCATTTATTTGGCGATATAAAGATAGAGGATTTTATTACCGTCAACTGAAACGCTATTTTGAATTATTCAACAAAAGTCAAATTAAAATTTATTTATATGAAGAATTCAATACAAATCCACTCATTACACTACAAGATATTTTTAAATTTCTGAATGTAGATGAAAATTTTGTCCCTGATATTTCTACAAAATATAATGTATCTGGTGTTCCTAAGAATCAGGCTTTGCAAAGCTTTTTGACAAAACCAAATTTTGTTAAAACGGCTTTTAAGCTATTCTTCCCAGATGATTTTCGAAAAGGGATCAAAGATAATATTGCAGCTCGAAATTTCAATAAGCCTGAGTTGCCTTTAGAGTTGCGCAGAGAGATGCTAGAGATCTACCGTGATGATATTTTAAAGCTTCAAGATTTGCTTCAGCGCGATCTTTCGGTATGGCTGAAAATGTAAAATTAATTTCTTCTGAAATTCCCCAAAAATGAGTTTGTCTATCCTGTCGTTCTCCGTATGTTATCCAGAATGGGGTCTTTCTCTTGGCGGTATGACTTAGCTTGAATGGGCGGAGAGCGGTTGCTGCAACTGAACCTGAATGGGTACATTCAGGTTAACGCTGAAGCCAAACGGGTTTGAACTGCGAGGATGAACCGGATTCAATGCTTCTGGGGCCGTTTGAGACCAGAGGATATAGCGACTGCCTGGGGGAAATTGCGTTACCCGCTGTGCATCGGTTGTAAGCCAAATGGCAGGTTCAGTGGGTAAGTCTGCTGAATTTTTGGGGTGTGGTTCAATCTGGGCCAAGGCTTGCAGAATGGGCTGACGCTCTTGTAAAGTACCCCATTGAGCCGTCCACAATTGAGCTGAACCATAATGGCGGACGGCATAGAGATACAGCGATGCGGCAGCTATAACTGCCTGCTCAAAATGGTCAGGATGCCAGATGCATTGCGTATCGATCGCGATCGCACAGGTCTGTCCGCCATTGAGCCATTCCAGTTCCCGCACGCGCAGTTCGTTGAAGCGTGCGCTGGATCGCCAGTGGACCAATCGCATGGGGTCGCCAGCACGATAGGGCCGCAGCGATCGCGTGGATCCTTCCTGGCCTGCTCTGGCAAACGGGGTTTCTTGCAATTGGGTTTGTCTTGCCGCTGGACCCGCTTGGTCCAGGATGGGGCAATGGGTTAAGGGGAACACCATGGGGTAGACCCAAAGTTCAGCCGGGACTGTTCGCAACCGACGGCTCCAAAATAACCCTAAGGGTGCCCCAGTTCGCAGCACAAGTTGGTCCCATTGGTAAAACCCTCGGCGGCGTGGTTCCAGGCGATGGGTCCAGGTGTAGGTGCCTTGAGGGGCGATCGCATCAATGGCGGTTTCGACCGAATTTCCCAAGGTGGGTGGCAGCAGATCCTTGGCCAACAGAAGACCTTTAGAGCGTCGGCTGTTGTTGCGTAAGGTGAGGGATAAGGAGAGGGTTTCGCCGAAATGGATGGGGACGAGGGGCGATCGCGTGATTTCGAGATCCTTCAACGCCTGCATCGGCAATGTGGCCGCCAGGGCCAATAAGGCTGCGCCCATGCCGCTGAGGACATAGAGCCAACCGGCCATGGTATTAGCAGCAGCAATCCAAAAGCAGAGGGTGAGTCCAATTAACACCCAGCCCCCATAGGCGGGAATAGCACCACGGGTTTCTAAGGCTGACCAAGCGTAACGAAACGGTTTCATGGGGTTGCGGGAGGGGCGTATGTGCGGCACAGGTTGATAAAACTGAGCGGGTTACCCTCTCCACTAACGTACCCAATGCTGAACCTGTCCCCACCAGCAGCGATCGCCTAACCCGAGGCAATGTCCGGTCTTCATGCCCAACCTTACGATGCACCGTTAATCAGAAATTATTTCGCTATCCAATTCGCTAATAATGTATAGACAGCAATCAGATAGCCAACTCAACCAGTGCATTTCGATACTTTCTCATGCCTCGTCGAGCCGCTTCGATTTTTTGCGCAAAATCAGGGTCGTATGCTGAAATCTCATGCCCTGTGGGAGTTTTTGTTGCAAAAATTTGATCGCCATCATCGATACTCATGCTAACGGCCATTTCTTTCGGAACAATGATGCTGAGTGAATTACCCCATTTTTTAACGTTGAGAAGCATGAGCCTGAGTGGATTGCTGTTTATCTCTATGATTTTTAATGTTGCCACAAAAGTAGCAACATTACACCTACTAAAAAATCCCATCGTCCATCTTGGATGGATGTTGAAGTCAACCTTTATACAATCGCCATCATCTGTAACAGGGGCTAGCTATCTCCTGAATGCGTTGAGGGAAGTAGTTCCCCCCGCATGGCATAGTCCAACAACTGCATAGGATGAAAGACTGGCACAGTTTGCTGCTGCAAATTCAAGTGCTTCCGCAGTTGCAACGTACACCCCACATTGGCCGAAACAATCACTTGAGCCTGAGTTTGGGTCAGGTTTTGCACCTTTTGGCGTCCCAATTCATCTGCTACCTCCGGTTGCAAGATGTTGTAAATTCCTGCACTCCCGCAACACAGCGCCGCATCAATGGATTCCCGCAGTTGCACGTTGGGGATTTTTTGTAACAAACGACGGGGTTGTTGTTGAATTTTTTGCCCATGGAGCATGTGACAAGCATCCTGATAGGCCAAGGTGAGCGGCCCATCTGATCGCAAGGGCGACAAGGGCGTGGTTAACCCCACCTCATCCAAAAATTCCTGCACGTCTCGCACTTTTGCGGCAAAGGCTACCGCGCGATCGCCATAAACCGGGTCATCTTGCAACAGACGTCCGTACTCTTTCATCGTATGACCGCACCCAGAGGCATTGATCAACACCGCATCAACCTCGGTTGCCGCAAATTGGTCGATCATGGCCCGAGCTAGGGTTTTAGCTTGCTCCTCCTGGCCTTGATGGTGAGATAGCGCTGCACAACAGCCCTGTTCCTTGGGAATCACCACTTCGCACCCATTGGCGGTTAACACCCGCACCGTGGCCTCATTCACATCGGGCAAAAAGACCCGCTGCACACAGCCTAAAATCATCCCCACCCGATAGCGTTTTGGCCCTTGCGCCGGAACCACGTCCGGCCACACATCCCGAAATCCGGCGGCGGAAAGGGGTGGCAACACCGATTCCATTGCCGTGATCGCTTTGGGCAACAATTGCTGAAACAACGGTTGGCGGCGCACCCATCTTTCGATGCCCAGGCGTTGGTAGAGCAGCAGGGGGCGTAAGAGTAAACGCAAGCGCTGGGGATAGGGAAAAATGGCAAAAATTAACTGCCGCAGGGCGGTTTCTGCCCAGTTGCGCGGGTAGTTGCGCTCAATTTGCGGACGCAGGGCGGCAATGAGCTGGTCATACTCAACCCCCGATGGACAGGTCGTCACGCAGGCCAAACAGCCCAAGCAGGAGTCGAAATGTTGCACCGTGGCCTCTGAGAGCGCCGCTCGTCCGGCTTCAATTTCATTCATTAAATAAATACGCCCACGCGGAGAGTCGGTTTCCTTACCGATCACGCGATAGCTGGGGCAAGTAGAGAGACAAAACCCACAATGAACACAAGTATCGATCAGGGCTTTATCGGGGGGATGGTCTGCATCGAAGGGTTGGCCCAGGGGCACAAAGGGGATATTCAGATTTGGTGTTGCCATTAGATTCCGCCCACGAAACGACCAGGATTAAGCAACCCCTGCGGGTCAAACTGTTTCTTTAGTTTATGCATGGCATCCAACGCATTGCCGGAATAGCCCCAGACTTCAAAGCGTTTTTTGAGATCCGTCGGGGCCTCTAGGACGGACAAAAATCCACCCGCCTGTTCACAGCGCGATCGCAACTGAGTCAGTAGCGGCACATCATCCGTCTCATGACTGACTAACCGCAGTTTTCCCAACCCGCTCCCGGCATGAATCCGTCCCTGCAACGCAACCCCATGGTCTGCTGCACAACGTTGTAAATCTCGTAAGCTGGCAACGGCCTGGGCCGCCAAAACACCAATCTGGCAGAGGATTTGCGTCTCTTCTGAGGTTTGAGGCCATTCTTGTGCCGCTGCGGTTTCTGTTTGCACTTTGACCTGAACCTCTAGCGCTTGGGTCATGGCCTGCACGCGTTCAATTTGGGCGGCGACGCCTTCGGGCAAACTCTGGAACTGGATGGCAAGGATGATCTCGGCAGGATCTGTCTCCGCCGTCAGAATATCCACAGCCGCAGGGGTCAAGGTCGATCGCAACAGGTCGGCAGTGAGAGGGGCGATCGCCGCTGGTTCCCCCTGAATGAGCATGGTGCTGCAAGCCTCCGGGAGCGGATAAACCCGTAGGGTCATTTCGGCAACAATCCCTAAGGTACCGAAGGATCCAGTCAAGAGCTTCATGAGGTCGTACCCGGCCACATTTTTGACCACCCGTCCGCCGGCTTTCGCCACCTGACCATCAGCCCGCACCAGGGTCAGTCCTAAACATAAATCTCGCAAACTGCCGTAGCGATGTCGCAAAGACCCAGCATCCCGCGTCGCTAGAATGCCGCCGAGGGTGGCTTGGTGCGGATGGGACGGATCGAGGGGTAACCACTGATGCTGTTGGGCTAACAGGGTTTGGAGATCGGCAAAGCGCATCCCAGCCCCGACCGTGACGGTCATGTCGGCGATGGCATGGTCGGTCAGTCGGTTCATATGGCGGGTACTGACCAACAAATCCGCTTGACGGGCCAATGCCCCCCACCCCAGCTTTGACCCTTGTCCGGCGACTAAAACCTGCCAATGGTTGCGATGGACCAGTGTCATCACTTTGGATAGGTGAGCGACGGTCTGCGGCGCAACCATCCCTAAGGATTGGGCATCTGGATAGGCAGCTTTGGCTTGGACTTGCCAGTCCGGGGACCAATCCGCGAAGGGAAGGACGGTTTCATCGGGAAGTTCTGCCGTAAGGGTCTGGGCGATCGCATCCGCAGCTAACAAAATGACTTCATGCCTCGCGCATAATTCACTACGATGATTAAACCCTATTACAGATTGTGGCAGTACAGGGCAGACTCACCCATTCATTTTCTCAGGTTGACCCGTTCGGAAAAACCAATATGCCCCACTTCATCACCACCTGGCTGATTACAGCCGTTTCGCTCTTGATGACCGCCTATGTCATCCCAGGATTTAAGCTGGACAGCATTCCCGCAGCGGCGATCGCGGCCATTGTCGTTGGGTTGGCCAATGCCACCATTCGTCCCCTTCTGGTTTTATTAACCCTTCCCCTGACCCTGTTGACCTTGGGCATCTTTTACTTCGTGATCAATGCCCTCACGCTATGGCTAGCCAGTGCCTTCAGTCCCGGATTCCACATTGACGGTTTTATTCCCGCCTTTATTGGATCGGTGGTTTTGTCCGTTATATCTGGGCTATTAAATTGTATTTTTAACGATTCGGACTAAGGATTTTGCAAATGCTTGAGATTGACCTAAGCTCGACTTTAGCCATTTGAGATTTGGCTAATTCACGAGTCATCCTGGATTGCCCGCAATCCAGGATGACTCGTGAATTAGGACATAAGTAAGTAGGTTTGGGTAGAAAAACGAAGGTATATCAAGTAAG
>JBAVRC010001206.1:0-2132 GCA_049694615.1 Thermosynechococcaceae cyanobacterium
CGTCGCTTATGACACTTCTCACCCTCCCAACAACCCGTCCCGTCAGGCCCATGCTTAACCATCACAGAAGCCATATCCAGCTTCGAGCACAACCGACACTTTTCAGAAACCGATTTCGGCATAGACCAGGGAAGGGCGATCGCCCAAAGGCAGACAGTGGAGGCAAAATGGCAATAATTTGATTCTACATTACCTATGTTCACTAGAGTTTCACTAGAGTCAATATAATGGGAATTATTTGGAGTAAAAAATGAAGCTGGGGTCGGGGTCTGGGGTGCAGTGGAACGGAGAACCGGGTTAAGTGGACAATTAGAATAGCCAAATAGGTTATCCGCCAAGTTTCATCGGGACTCTTGTTCTTGGCTATGGCATTTAGAATGGGGTAAATAGGGCAGCCCCTTTTTGGCCAACCACACCTACATAGGGTGATTGAAGCAGAACCGCTCCCAAGAGGGAGAAGTTCTGAAACCCTTTGACCAAAAGGGTTTTAAGACTTTTCTTTGGTGGAAAAATTAACCCAATAGATGGTCCAGTTTTCATTTGTCCATTTAAAATAGCCACTTAACCCAGTTTTCCGTTCCACTGCACCCCAGACCCCAGTCATGCGCTACTCTCTGGTTACGTCTTCTCAACTATCCCCTTTTCGTTATGTTTTGGCTCTAAGTATTAATACCCATCGCTAAAGTGAGATGCTCCCATTGATTCAGCTTATTTTAGTGGCATTGAGCTATAGCGGTTCCTGATTGGGTGAGATACGGAATGTACCCTGAAAGCCTTATCTAACAATGATCTGATGTATCTCATTCGTCTGAGAATCGCATATACTATGTGTGCTCAGAATGCCAGAGAACCTTTAAATGTAAAAAATGAGGCAGAACATGCTTAAAAAACCATCTAGAGTTTCACTATCCGAGTACACTCAGTTTTCAAACATGCTCTGACACTAATACGATCTCGGAAGAAATGGAGGAAATGTATGTGATGTCATTCACCTGCGGCCTCGCAATTTTGAAATGTTTAATATTAAGGATTAAAAGTCTGAGAATGCATTTACTCATATTTGAGATTTTGCATTTTCAAGGTTTAATGATCGAAGTCAGAGCCTCTGCTGAATTCCGTAGTAATATACTAATGTGGAATGTTAGAAATGATGACTCAATCTTACTCTGCTTCAGCTCAACAGCAAGTCTCACAACGAGTGCTGTCAGTTCCTGTCCAATCGGCGCTCTATCTTTCACTAACAGCCCTAACATTATGGACAGTCTGCTTTTCAACCTACCCACCTATTCATGACACAGTGCATACTCTGCGTCATCATACCGCTGCGGTTAGTTGTCACTAGGAGTGAGAGGTAAGTCCTTGCGACTCAAACGTGTGGTGTAGAAGTTTAGATTGAAGCAATGCCTAGAAAAATGTATGGGCTTATTGCCGCTATCTGCGCGATAGGTATTATTTTTTATAGCTGGATCGGATTGTCCCAGGTTTCTAAGCCCTCAGTGCAACTAACGACAAATCCCCCCATCGATCTGATCCGTCCCTTTGAAGCAGAAGCCACTGAGGGCATGGGGTCGGGGAAATATAAGCCACCTATTCAGTTGACTTTACAAGCGCTCGATGGGCAAGGAAAGGTACTGAAGGATGCCAGAATTCACCTGCAAATCCTGACTCCTCCTAAAAGTCCCTGGTTTACAACGGATTTCCCGATTGTTGAAGGATCGACGCTCTTGGATATCGAGGGGAATGCACCCACAGGTCAGCTTCAGGTGCAACAAACTTTGCCCATTCGTGGAACGTATCAACTGTTAACGAACGTCACGCCAATCGTGCCAAACGCCTTCGATCCCATTCAACAGACGCTGACTTTATCAGTGTCCGAGAATGGAGCGAAGTACTTTAACCTTGGTATTTTGGTCTGTATTTTGCTGGTGGTCGGACTGGGCGGAGGCTGGGTTATCGGTAGCAGACGACCCACACTTCCAGGAGAAATTGTGCCGGATCGTGTGCGGCTATTGTTGAGTGGAGCAATTGTGGTGGCGATCGCCGCTCTCCTGTTTGTTAACCTCAGCGCTGAATTCGGCCATTCCCACCATTCCCATGAACATGGAGCGGAAGATTCTCCTCTATCCAGTAAG
>JBAVRC010001207.1:0-2723 GCA_049694615.1 Thermosynechococcaceae cyanobacterium
TTATCAGTAAAGGGTTTTAGCGATTTTGCATTGCTTGACGTAAGGTGGTTTGCTTATCCCAACCTACTTATGCTGCTAATCCAGCATCATTGATCAAGTGAATAGGCTGTAGCGCACTAATACGACTATTGGTGATACCAATATGAATGCCTAGAAATATTTCGATTCCAGAAATATTAAAAGGAAATTTTAATTCCCTGTTGAGTCTCTCTGCATATTCTAAAATATCCTGATTTGTGTAGTTGTGCTCTAGCAAGACAACAAATTCATCTTCCCTTAAATGAGCCGCAACCATCCAGGGAGCTAAGTTTTCCTGAAGACGCTTGGAAAAGTCAATCAATAATTTGTCAATCGTTTCATCTCCAAGGCTATACCGTAGAATTCTTAAGCGATCTATCTTAACTAAAAATAAGGAAAATGAATCGTTCGGGTCATTTTTTTGCCTGATACAGTTGCGATTTATTCGCGTCAAACATTGCTGACGACTCAGCATACCTAACGGTTGACTGAAGTGCCAGGACTGATCTACATCAACCTTGGTTGATCCTCCTTTTCGCCCAAACGATCCATCGGTAGAGTTGCCTAAAGCGTGTTTTGAACGGATGTTTAGCATAATCAGGCGATGCAAACTTGATTGATTGTTCCGACATACAAGCGCTTAAGGTAAGCAGGTAAACACAAATAGCTGAGTGTTAAGACTGAATCGTTGCTTATGATGGAGAGAAACTTTAGGGTAGTCCCCCGCACAGCGCTTAAATCTGTACACTACCCCAAGTATCTGAGCTGTGGTCGCCCATTGTAGAGTTGTGTTGAAAGCCATAGAATATTAACGATCCAGCTTTAGCAGAGCCATAGGCTCTGCTAGAGGCGTTGTCGTCAAACAGCGGATATGGTTTGAGAAACCCCTAGAATGAGAGTCTTTCCCTATGCTATTGAAGTTTCCGGAGACTGTCTGTGAGAAAATGTGATGTCTTTGGCCAATTTTGATTTTTATGCGAGGAAAGAATAATTTATTGCCTGCTTTTGCTAGGCCGAATGCAAACCGGAGGCGTTCGGCTGGCTAAGCTAACCGAACAATGAACTAAGGTGGGTAACCGATGGCGGAGGGAGACATTAAGCTGTGGATACTGTAGATGAAGCCTTAGCCGTTATCGAGAATTTTCTCAAGCCCAAATACTTAAGTGCAGTTCAAGAGTTGGTTTTTCGGCAGTGTTGGTTGGGGGTGAATTATGAAGCGATCGCCGAACACTCCGGTTATGATGCCGATTATTTGCGCGGCGTTGGAGCGCGTTTGTGGCAGTTTTTGTCTGATGTAGTTGGTGAGCGCATTACCAAGAATAATCTGCGATCTGTACTGCGCCAGCATGTAGCACAGCTCCAGGCTTCCCAAAACCAAACGCTATCGTCACTGAGAGACCTAGAGTTTCCCGATGGCCCGGTACCTTTAAATTCTGTGTTTTATATCGAGCGTCCATTGATTGAAACGCAAGCCCGTCAAGCTATCCTCCGCCCCGGTGCCCTCATCCATACCAAAGCACCCCAACGAATGGGTAAAACATCCTGGCTAATACGTCTGTTGCATGATACTGAGATGCAAGGGCTGCGAACCGTAAGGCTCAATTTACGACAGGCCGACGGCAGCGTCTTGACAAGTTTAGATAAGTTTCTGCGCTGGTTTTGTGCCAACTTAGCCCGCCAATTGCAATTGGATCCCCTGCTAGAGGACTACTGGAATTTGGACCTGGGCAGTAAAGTCAGCTGTACGGAGTACATTCAGCATTACCTGCTCGACAGCCAGCCCCAACCGCTGGCGATCGCCCTTGATGAAACCAGCTATCTGTTCGAGTATCCCGATATTGCTAAAGAATTTTTGCCGCTATTGCGCTTTTGGCATGAAGAAGCCAATAACCTGACCATTTGGCAAACGCTACGCTTGGTTGTGGTATATGCCACAGATCTATACATACCACTCAATATTCATCAATCTCCCTTCAATGTCGGGTTAGCACTCCAATTACCAGAATTTACCCCCGATCAAGTCCTAGATCTCGCGCAGCGGCATAGTTTATCTTGGCAAGAGGGCCTTGGCAGCGAGCTTGCAGAACTGATGTCGATGGTCGGTGGACATCCCCATCTCGTGCGTTTGGCCCTTTATTATCTGAGCAGCGGTCGCGTGTCCTTTGACCAACTGTTGCAAGAGGCTCCCACGCAGGCAGGGATATACAGCGATCATCTGCAATCTTATTTAGTCCTGCTGCAGCAACATCCAGACCTCTCCACCGCCTTTCGCCAGGTCATTGCGGCAGAGAAACCGGTCCGTTTGGAAACCGTTACGGCTTATCAGCTCTCCCGTACAGGTTTAGTCAAGTTTCAGGGGAATGAGGTGGTGCCGGGATGTGAGTTGTACCGCCTTTATTTCTGCGATCGCCTGGTCTAGCCCATGACAAGCCTGGTAGAGCCCAGCTACGAATATCAGGTCGGTGGGAGTTTGCGGGTTAGCGCTCCCAGCTACATTGGCCGACAGACGGATGAGGAACTGTACCAAGCCTTGCGCGCAGGTGAGTTTTGCTGTGTCTTTAATTCGCGGCAGATGGGCAAGTCGAGTTTGCGCGTTCAAGTTAAGCATCGCCTAGAGCAAGATGGCGTTTGCTGTTCGGCAGTGGACGTGACCAGCATCGGCAGCGAGGCCATTGCGCCGCAACAATGGTATCGGGGGTTAATTG
>JBAVRC010001208.1:0-5607 GCA_049694615.1 Thermosynechococcaceae cyanobacterium
GATATCAGGTGTTACAAGCCCAGGACGGCCAAGCTGCGATCGCCCACTTGCAGCAGCAAAGCCACATTCGCCTCGCCATCTGCGACATTGAAATGGCCAATTTCAACGGATTTGAATTTCTGCGCCATCGGTTGCAAGACCAGCGCTGGATGCATATTCCGGTTTTGATTTTAAGTAGCCACACCAGTGACGAGTATCGTCAACTGGCCCAAAAATTAGGCGCAGCTGATTATCTCAGTATTCCTTACGATCCCCCCCGTCTCCTCCAGGTTATCGAGAGGCTGATCCCGTCCTGAGGGCTTCCAGAGGGCCGAGGGAATACGTTAGGCTATTACAATGCCTTTTGATCGCAAAGCCCTTTTGTTGAATCCGTGCCGCAGTCGGTTAACCAACGCTTATGTTCGATGCCCTTTCAGAAAGTCTTGAATCCGCCTGGAAAAAGCTACGCGGCCAGGCCAAAATCTCAGACGCCAATATTCAGGATGCCCTGCGAGAGGTGCGACGCGCTTTACTGGAAGCCGACGCCAACTTGCAGGTGGTCAAAGACTTTATTGAGGACGTGCGCACCAACGCCTTAGGGGCTGAGGTGATCCGCAGCGTGCGTCCCGATCAGCAATTTATCAAAATCGTCCACGACGAGTTGGTCCAGGTCATGGGCGAAACCCATGTCCCCTTGACCGATGCCCAAACGCCACCCACCGTCATTCTGATGGCAGGCTTGCAGGGAACCGGGAAAACCACAGCCGCCGCCAAGCTGGCCCTCCATCTGCGCAAAGAAGGGCGCAAATCCCTGTTGGTGGCAACGGACATTTACCGTCCCGCTGCGATCGACCAATTGGTCACCTTGGGCAAACAAATTAATGTGCCAGTTTTTGAGCTGGGTACCGAGGTCAACCCGGTCGAAATTGCTAAACGGGGCTTAGAAGAAGCCAAAACTCTCAAAGTCGATACCGTCATCATTGATACTGCTGGACGCTTGCAAATCGATCCAGCCATGATGCAAGAGCTAGCCCAAATCAAAAAAGCGGTTCAACCCCACGAAACCCTGTTGGTCGTGGATGCCATGACAGGCCAAGAAGCGGCCAATCTCACCCGCACCTTCCATGACGAGATTGGCATTACGGGGGCCATTCTCACCAAGCTGGATGGGGACACCCGGGGCGGTGCCGCCCTCTCCATTCGGAAAATTTCGGGACAGCCCATTAAGTTTATTGGGGTGGGCGAAAAGGTCGAAGCCCTGCAACCCTTCCATCCCGAACGGATGGCCTCGCGCATTTTGGGCATGGGCGATGTCCTGACCCTGGTGGAAAAGGCTCAGGAAGAGTTCGACTTGGCCGATGCCGAGAAGATGCAGCGCAAAATTCTCGAAGCCCAGTTCGACTACACGGACTTCGTGAAGCAAATGCGCATGATGAAATCCATGGGATCGCTGGGGAGTTTGGTGAAGATGATCCCCGGTATGAACAAAATCTCTGGGGAACAACTGCAGCAGGGGGAAGCCAAGCTCAAGCAAGTGGAGGCGATGATCAACTCCATGACCTTAGAAGAACGCCGCAACCCGGATTTGCTCTCAAGTGTGCCCGGTCGCCGTCGCCGTATTGCCCGGGGATCCGGCTACTCCATTGAGGATGTGAATAAGCTGGTCAGCGACTTCTCCCAAATGCGCTCCATGATGAAAATGATGGGTCAAGGCCAAATGCCCAATATCCCTGGAATGCCCGGTCTCCCAGGCATGGGTGGTGGTCAAGCCCCCTCTCCAGGCTGGCGCGGCTATGGTCAAGGCGGTGGGAAGCAAAAAAAGGTGAAAAAAAAGAAAGGCTTTGGTACACTCTAATGATGGGTGTAAAATGCCTTCCCGCAGAAGGGGAGGTGTTTGGTTGTCTCTACCCATTCATTCCATATCTCGTATGACCGACTTAGCATTGAACCAGGAGAAGAATCCCGCAGCATGATCAAAATTAGACTCAAGCGATTTGGTAAAAAGCGTTCCGCCTCTTATCGGATTGTGGCGACGAACAGCCGCGATCGCCGGGATGGTCGTCCGTTAGAAGAGTTGGGGTATTACAACCCCATCAGTAAAGATATCAGTCTGAAGTCCGAGGCAATCCTTAAATGGATCCAAGTCGGTGCACAGCCCACTGATACCGTGCGCCGTCTTCTGGAGAAGAATAACGTTCTGGAACCGGTTAAGTCTTAGCCCTTACGTTTATCGGTAATGTCATCCCCTTCGACAATTAAGCCCAACTACATCGCGTTGGTGCGATTTTTGGTTACTCCGTTTTTGGAATTTCCCGATGCCTTAGTGGTGGATTGCGAAACCTATGGCAGAGACCAAAAAGTATTGGTTCGCTTAGCCTTTGCTGCGTCTGACAAGGGGCGGGTATTTGGTCGAGGGGGGCGCACGCTGAATGCGATTCGTACGGTGGTCGAGACTGCTGCCAAGTTGGCCGGTCAGGCGGTTCATTTAGAAGTTTTTGGCGAACGGGAAACAGCGAGTGGTCCTCCCTTGCGAGAGGCGGCGAGTCCTCCGCCAACGCGAAATGGGAGCACGGTGCCGCGTCCGCGCATTGTGAAAGGAGAGGCATCGCAACCTAAATTCGATTCCTGATTTGAGGGCAACCGTTGTTGATACCGTTGGTTGAGGGGTCATGTCTCCGGTTGGTCGCGCATCTTTTTTTGGCATTAAGGAGGTGAGTCAAAGCGTGGCAGAAGTCCGTCTGGGCGAAAATGAATCAATCGAGTCCGCACTGCGCCGATTTAAGAAAAAAATTCAGAAGGCTGGCATTTTGTCAGAAGTAAAGCGTCGTGAGCGTTATGAAAAGCCGAGTCTTCGCAAAAAGCGTAAAGCCGAAGCCTCTCGCAAGCGCCGTCGTTAAGGCCAAAGTAAGATGGTTGAATCTCATGATGCTGCTGGGTGTTAAGGCAGCATCATTTGTTTTTAAAGCCCTGGGGCGATGTGAACGGCCATGACTTCAGGAACCACCATTGTGGCGATCGCCACGGCCATTGTGCCCCAACAGGGCAGTATCGGCATTGTGCGCCTGTCGGGCCCGGAGGCGGTGCCCATTGCCCGTCGTTTGTTTTGGGCACCGGGTCGTCAGGACTGGGACAGTCATCGTATTTTGTACGGGTTGATTCGCGATCCCGAGACGAAGCAGACCCTGGACGAAGCCTTGTTGCTGCTGATGTTGGCCCCGCGCTCCTTTACCCGCGAGGATGTCGTGGAGTTCCATTGTCATGGGGGTATGATTCCGGTCCAGCAGGTGCTCCAGGCTTGTTTGCAGGTGGGGGCACGGTTGGCCCAGCCGGGGGAATTTACCCTGCGTGCTTTTTTGAATGGACGGTTGGATCTGACCCAGGCGGAAAGTGTGGCCGATCTGGTGGGAGCGCGATCGCCTCAGGCGGCCCAAACGGCTTTGGCCGGGATTCAGGGGAAGTTGGCGGATCCGATTCGTCATCTGCGTCAGCGTTGTCTGGATAGCTTGGCTGAAATTGAAGCGCGCATTGATTTTGAGGAGGATCTGCCGCCCTTGGATGAACCTGCCTTGGTGCAACAACTCACTCAGGTGGTGGCCGAAGTGGACCATCTGCTCGCCACTGCCGACCAAGGCGAACTCCTGAGGGCGGGGATTAAGGTCGCCATTGTCGGGCGTCCTAACGTGGGAAAGTCCAGTTTGCTCAATGCATGGAGTCGCAGCGATCGCGCCATTGTGACGGATCTGCCTGGGACGACGCGCGATGTGGTGGAATCCAGTTTGGTGGTTCAAGGCATTCCGGTACAGGTTTTGGACACAGCAGGCATTCGAGACACCGTGGACCAAGTGGAGCAGATTGGGGTGGCGCGATCGCGGCAGGCGGCGCAACAGGCCGATTTGGTGTTGTTGACCGTGGATGCCTCGGCGGGATGGACGGCAGCCGATCAGCATCTCTACGAGTCCTTGGGCGATCGCCCGTTGATTTTAGTGATCAATAAAACGGACTTAGCCCTTGGCCAACAGGTGGATAGGCCCCCCGCCATTCAAACGGTGGTGGAAACCATTGCTGCGCAACAAAAAGGGATCGCAGCCTTGGAAGCCGCCATTGTGCAAACTGTCAGCGCGGGCAAGCTGCAAGCGGCCAACCTCGATGTTGCCATTAACCAGCGCCAGTCGGAAGCCCTCCGCCGCGCCAAAACAGCCCTCACCCATGTCATGGCTTCCATGGCCCAAAACATGCCCCTCGATTTTTGGAGCATTGATTTGCGCGATGCGATTCAAGCCTTGGGCGAAATTACGGGCGAGGACGTTACCGAGTCGGTTTTAGATCGCATTTTCAGTCGATTTTGTATTGGCAAGTAAATTCAACCGCATCGCGAGTCTAATCCCTGGATGTGGCCTTAGGTTAACCCAACCAACTTCGCGCTGAGATCCCACATCCGTTCTCCCTTGGCATCGTCGCGAGCTTGGGGTGAAACCTTTTGGGCAAAGGCTTTGCGCCCCTCTTTTTGGCGGTTGCCCCAACTAAAATACGCCCCGGATTGTTTGAAGTCAGGATCGGCCAAAACCTGGGCGACCCGTTCCCCTGAAACCTCCTGAGACACATAACCGCCTGTGATGTATTTCTGGAACAGGGGGAAGAGCTTTTGGAATAAGGGATAGTGATTGCGGAACAGCGGCGTATCGGCCACACAGCCGGGATAAAGCGAACTAAAGGTAATCTCGGTCGAATCGTGGAACCGTCGATGGAGTTCCCGCATGGTCAAGACATTGCAGACCTTGCTGTCTTTGTAAGCCTTGACGGGCTCAAAGGCTTTGCCATCTGCCATCGTCACCGGATCCTTAAAGCCGGCTTCAAAGCCTTCAAAATTTCCTAAATCGGGTCGCGGATAAACCTTGCCGCCCGGTTCGTCGGGGTTATGGGTCACGGTCCCCAGAATGACCATCCGTTTATCGAATCCGGGGGTTTTCTGCATGGTTTCCATCAGCAGATTGCACAGCAGGAAATGGCCCAAATGATTGGTGGTCATGGTTAATTCGTAACCTTCCGGGCTGCGCAACGGAGCCTTGAGTAAGGGCATATAAATGGCTGCATTGCAAAGCAAGGCATTCAATGGTCTACCGCTGGCTTGGAATTCCCGTGCAAAGCGCCGCACGCTTTCCAGATCGCCGAGATCGACTTGCATCAGGGTATAGCTACCCTGGGGAATCCCCACGCTCTGGGCAGCTTCTCCGCCTTTACGCACATCGCGACAGGCCATGACCACATGCCATCCGCGCTGGACCATGGATTTGGTTGTGTACAAACCCACCCCAGAGGAGGCTCCGGTAATGATGACTGTTGGTTTGTTTCGTTCGTCCATTCTGTGTCAACTCCTTTCTGCACCCTCAACTCGCGCAGTGTCAGGGACTGCACAGCTTCTATCTTACCGATGAGGGGTGACGGTTGAATCAATGTTAATGGTCATAACAATAGATTGCAATAAATCGTCGCAAATTCTGGCAAACGGAAAGAACGTGCTCAACAAAGGACACTTTGTATCTGTGATTGATGGGAATTTAAACAATACCTTAACAAATTCTTTTAACCATATCATTTACGGTATGATCGATTAAACCGCCTAATTTACTA
>JBAVRC010001209.1:0-2678 GCA_049694615.1 Thermosynechococcaceae cyanobacterium
ACATTGAAGAGTCCCAGCGCATTGTGTCGAGAGTGGATGAAGTCAAACTGGAACGATTGCTTGCAGAACATGATCCGTTTAAGGGTTAAACCTAGCACTAGCAGCGGTGCGATCCCCCCTTCTCCATCCTGCTAACAGCGCAACGTCCAGCGTTGATGATCGGTTTTCAGGAGGGCGATCGCCGCGTCCATTCCATCCACACAAGTGGGGATCAGCAGATCGGCAGGACTGGCTAAGGGAACTTCTCCATCCGCCATGAAGGTTTTGGCCCAGGCTAGGAATTCGGCCCACATGGGACCCACCATAATCAAAGGGGGTTGCGTCAGATTGCGCACTTGCAACAATTGCCAGATCATCAGGGCTTCCAACGTGGTGCCAATGCCGCCGGGAACGACCACAAACGCATCGGAAATTAAGACAAAATGGTGCAGTCGCGAAAAGAACGTACGGTGTTGATACACCTGCTCCACGAAGGGATTCACCTCCTGTTCAAACCCCAAAGCCACCCGGATCCCAATGGATTGGGTTTGATTCTGGGGATCGGCTAATACGCTTCCCTCATTCGCCGCTTCCATCAAACCGGGACCGCCCCCCGTAATAATGTCGCAGCCCATACGGGTCAATTCGGCAGCCAGTTGAGCAACCTCACGATAAAGAACAGAATTTTTGCGCAGACGGGCCGACCCGAAAATGGTGACCGAATATCGCTCACGCTTCGGCGGCGGAATCGAACTCAGTTGATTGACGACATCCCACAGCCCCAAAATCGATGCCTGCACCGCCTGAAACGTGGCATGGGGATCGGGTGGGGGACAAGCTGCCGCATCAGCATCCACGGATTGAGCCGAGTCGTCGGAAAAATCTAGCATCATGATCAACAAATTACTCAAAATGGACCACCCGTTGAAAGAGGGTCCAACAAACGAATCCCCAAGCGATTTTAACTTGCAAAGTTGCAAATGAACCGCTTGAGGACTCTATAACGAGTTCTGTATAAGATCAGCTGGATAAAGGGTTAGGGATAGGTCTTCTGCGACCACCTGTATGTTGGCATAGCTATTTTCGTATGGCGGTGATCTAGATCACCCCGAAGAACATTCATGGGAACCGCGCTTTCGCTATCTTGAACTGTTTGAGTATCTGAAGCAGGATTGTAGCCCTTTCAAATAGCCTAAACGAAACGCTGAAACCCTTTGCCGGGGAGTTCCATGGGAGTCGGGGTGGAAAATGGGGTCGCCGCTTAGGTAAGACTGGGTTGTGGCTTCTGGGATATCGCTAGCATCCAATAACCCCCGGCTCATCGCATCTTGGGCATACACGCCAGCGAGACAGTCTGCCTGAAGTTCGTCTTGCACTGGGTAATCATTAAACTGAGAAAGTCCTAAAAGATGTTGAACCGCATGGCCATACTCGTGGGCCAAAACAGTGACCGCAGCGAAGTCGCCTACCCGTTGATTCACCCGGCTAACAAAAGTTTGATTGAGGTAAATGGAATGATTGCGGGGACAGTACTGGGCATTTCCACTTCGCATCACACCACAGGGGGTCTGGATCGCGCCATTATAGATGTAAGACCGAGGTGGGATCCAATCTCCTTGAAAGATTCGGAATTTTCTAGCCCACATGGCATTAATGTCGCGATTGGCAAAAATGATCGTGTCTGCCAGCGTTTGGGCCACGACGGGCAAAAGGGGTTGCCACCCAAGAAGCAATACAATCCATGCTGTTCTGAGAGAGCGCCGCAGTTTGTTCGGGGGACGCGGCCCAATACCGTGAGAGGGTTCCATGCCAATTTGACAGACAGATTATTTATTTATGCCATATTGCCGGGGATCAGGTCATTATCGGGAAGATATTGCAACCCGACTTTTACGGGACACTCAACAAGGCGACCGGACAAATGGCTTTATTTAAGATCGCATCCACCCGATGGCCGAAGAACACCCGACCCGTCATCATCCGAACACTGGTTCCCAACACAATCAGATCCACGTCTTCGGTCTGGGCAAAATTAAGAATCTCTCGCTCTGGCAATCCTTCCAAGATGCGAGGCTGGACCCGCGCCCCTAACTGAATGGCGATCGCCGATTGCAGGTCCAAAATCTGTCGTCCCATTTCCATCGCTGTACTGAGGGTTTGTTCTTCAAACAAAAAAAACTCGTACTGAGGTTGATTGATGACATAAAGAAGCGTAATCAGCGCCCCGGTTTGCGCTGCAAAGGCGCTGGCCACCTCTAGGGCATAACGACTCGGTTCGGTCCCGCTGGTGGGAACCAGAATGTGGTTCAGACGTTGACAAATGAGCGGAGCTGTCCCCCCAGCGGTGTAGCCCAAACTCGACTTCACAATCATGGTGGGACACGGCGCATCCTGTATGACCTGATCCACCACAGCATTGAACAAGCTCCCTGGCGATCGCCGATCCGTTGCCCCTAAGACCAAAAGGCTATAGCCTCGTCGAACTTCTTTCAAAATGGTAGCGGCAGGAGAATCCCCGGCAATGACTTTGGTTTGGAGGGCTTGCTCTGCCGGGAGGTGCATTTCCTGTTCCACGGCAGCGATCGCCGATTTAGCGGCAGGGGTGGGTTCGGCCAAGATGCCAGGATCTAAGCCCGAGGCGCGTCTCTTGCGGGTCACGGCATAGAGGGCCGTCACCTCAATGGGATTTTGATGGGCTA
>JBAVRC010001210.1:0-1885 GCA_049694615.1 Thermosynechococcaceae cyanobacterium
GTCCTGACGACTGTATCCCTTGTCGTACAGTCCTCGAATTAACCTCAGTTTCCACCCTTTGCGCTCATGGTCGTCCGGACGGGTCTCGATGGTCTTGAGATGAGCCATTGCTACCGTGGCAAAGGGATTCTGGCTGGCTTCCAATTCGTCCCAGCGATCGCGGAAATCGAGCAGCTTAACGATGCCAAACTCGAACGAGAGACTGGCATTGGGGTAGTTAAAGCCAAAGTCATGGGGACGCCAGTGTGGGTTATCGTCGCAGAGAATTGCCAAACTGACCGGAAACTGACGAAACAGGTCGAAAATCCTCAAACAATAGGTGAACATTCGCTCAGAGAAGTTTGGATCGAACTGGCTCTGCACTTCAAGGTGCAGCAGCAGGTAAATCGGATTGCCCTCTTTTAGCCAGACTTTGACCAATTGGTCAGCAAAACGACGGCCCAATTCCCCGTCTCGATCAATTTTCTGGAACTCCTTGTCGAGGAATTCATGGGCTATCGACCAGTCCACTAAAGCAGCGGTATCTGGAAAGAAAAACTCAATAGCCTGGGGAAAATAGGCGCGTAAAATGTCCTTCCAGGGCGAGTCAAAATCTGCTTTTTGTGAAGTCATTGAATGTTCAAAACTACTGAAAAATCAAGGAATCTGTATGATAGCCGCTTTGATTGTAAAGGCAAAAGGGGCCGATGGAGACCGCCGATAAGGCGATAGCAGTCCAGACCGTCACAATTCTAAGAAACCCCTAGTTTCACCCCTTGTTATTTCTATATAAAACGTGTAATATAGAGATATGGATGAGGAAAGCAAACCGCCTCGCCGAAACCCAAAATCCAGCGTTGCCCCCCACTAGACGACAACCCAGCAGCAGAGAGCGGACCTGCCCCAAGACCGCCCGGATCCTGTTAACCGCGCCCTTGAAAAAGCCGCACCGGACAGAGGAGGAAACGCCCACGACAAGGCATCAGCCCTGCGGACTCCCAGAAATAAATCTCAGTTGTTGAAACCCTTGTAGACATAGCAGGAGAGCGGCCTAAGACCGCGAATCTGTTCCACTCCCTTCGCGACCTAACCCTTTGATGGAGGTTAACAAATAGTATGCCACTTGAACTTGCACTAGCAGAAGAACAAGCACAGCGTGAAGAACAAGGTCGAATTGCCTTGGAAAATCGCGAGTCGGAAGAAATCGAAGACTGTGACGGTTTTAATCCGTCCACCTTTGAGATCAGTTCAGCCCCCTATTTCCCGAATGTGTGTTTAGCGAGTCATCCAGATTATCCAGAAACCGCATGTGGTCAGGGTTCTTCCCCCTCGGCTGCAATCCAGAACTGGATTGACCAACATCTGTGTCCCTGTGGGATGAAGTGTGCCGAAGACTGCGACTGCCCGTTTTAAGTCCAACCGCTATAGAGACAGTTGAACAGCGCAGCAAGGGGAGTCGCGCCCCCGCCGTTTAGGAGAACGAAGCATGTTTCAAAAAGCGACCAAAAATCAATCGCGTTTACGTCTTGCGCTTTGTGGCCAGTCCGGTTCGGGGAAGACATACAGCGCTCTTAATATTGCTCAGTACTTAGGCAAAACCATTGCGGTGATTGATACCGAACATGGCAGCGCCAGTAAATATGCAGATCGGTTCGACTTTGATGTTTGCGAACTGGACGATCACCATCCAGGGAAATACATCGAAGCGCTTAAAGCAGCAGCACAAGCTGAATATGAGGTGATTATCATTGATTCCCTTACCCATGCATGGTTCAAAGAACTGGAGCTAGCAGGAAAAGGCTTTGACGGATGGAAGAATGTCCGCCCATTGGAACGTGCTTTAGTCGATGCAATGCTGTCGAGTCCGAGCCACATCATTGCCACGATGCGAACGAAGACAGAATGG
>JBAVRC010001211.1:0-1701 GCA_049694615.1 Thermosynechococcaceae cyanobacterium
CAATGGGACTGAGTTTTTTGCTATCGAGCCAAACCAAAACGCTACAAGCCACCATAAATTGGGGCGATTATCGTCCCATTGCAACGTTTGAGGAACCCTTTGAACCGTCCGAACCAGAAGATAAGAAAAAGCAGAAATTGGAGAAATGGCAGCGCATCCCTCAAACCGCCAACCTGAGCATACCCATAGCAGCTCAGAAAGACTCCGCAAAATTCGATGTACCAGGCGGCAGCGGTCTATCTCTTGTGGTCAACTGTCGTCCAGTGAATGCCGCTTCTTTTGAAGCAGGCACTCTTTCAGTCTCTATTTTCCTAGTGAATTATCGCCAGATCCAGCCCATCGAGAAATACACAGCCTTTGCCTTTCAGACCAACCTTACTGTGCATTGCCCTGAAGGGTTTGTGCCCCGTTCAGACCTCCGAGGCGTCGATAGCGACGACTGGGATGAATCCGTTGCTTGCCTTCAGTATCGCCATGACTATGAATTTGCAGTCGGTCATAACGTCTCTGCGATCGCACTGTCAGCCCATCAAGCCCAATGTACCGAAGTTGGTACCACCTGGATTCCAATGGCGGAAGTGCCCAAAGTTGAGCCAGGACTGATCAAAGATGTGAATCTAGGCATGGAGGCGCTTGCCGATGCTGAAAATGCTACAAACATACGTCAGATGTTGGGGCCAATCGTATCGGAGTATCGAACCTGGATTACCAACCAGAAAAACACCCCCATTGAACCGCCCCAAGCGAGGGAAGTCGCTCAAGCCCTACTTAAGCAGGCCAGTCGTGTTTGCGATCGCATTGAATCGGGTCTCAAGGCCCTCGACGATCCGAATGTTTTGGACGCCTTTCGGATTGCGAATCGAGTAATTGCGATCGCCCGTCGCCGTCAACTGAGTCAAGAACAAAATAGCCCGCCAGAATCCTTCAATCCACCCGCATGGCGACCCTTCCAACTCGCCTTCATCCTTCTGAATCTTGTCAGTATCGCCCAACCCAGTCACGCGGATCGAGACATTGTCGATTTGTTGTTTTTCCCCACAGGCGGCGGTAAAACCGAAGCTTATTTAGGGTTAGCCGCTTTTACGCTTGTCATGCGCCGACTGAGACATCCCGGCATTGAATCTGCTGGAGTGAGCGTTTTAATGCGTTACACCCTAAGATTGCTGACTCTCGACCAACTAGAGCGAGCGGCCCGTCTTATCTGTGCCCTAGAACTAGAACGCCAGAAAGTCCCCGATCAATTAGGTCACTGGCCCTTTGAAATTGGACTATGGGTCGGTCAAAGTGCGACTCCCAATAAAATGGGTAAACGAGGCGACAAAGACGACTACTCTGCCCGTGCCCGAACCCTTGCCTTCAAAGCCGATAGCAAGAGCAAACCCTCGCCTATTCCCTTAGAAAATTGCCCTTGGTGCGGCGAAAAATTTACCAGTAATTCATTCGTACTCCATCCCACAGAAGATGCCCCCAAAAACTTGACAGTAGCCTGCGTCAAACGAGACTGCGACTTCCGCAGTCGCAACCCCTTGCCAATTCTTGCCGTTGATGAACCCATATATCGGCGGCTACCCTGTTTCATGATTGCCACCGTCGATAAGTTTGCAGCCCTGCCGTGGGTCGGACAAACCGTTGGATTATTTGGGCGAGTGACCCACTACCAAGACAAAGATAAAGCCGATGAAGGATTCTACAGTGCAGGAG
>JBAVRC010001212.1:0-2508 GCA_049694615.1 Thermosynechococcaceae cyanobacterium
AGCACCATCAAAATGGGCGAACCGAGTACAACCACTGCGTACTCAAGACTGCCAATGGCCTCAGTTGTGGCAATGTTGCCAGCAATACGGACATCGAAAATATCGCCAATCCCCTGATCGAAAATCAGTTCGACAGGCACGCGGGAGTCAGCACAACTGAGCACCGTAGCAAAGGGATGTTGGGCTTGGGCCACTTCCCGCAAACGGACTTGAGCTTGGTGCGGATATTGAGGCTGTTGCTGCACAAACCGCCGATTCCCCGCCATGAGTTTTTGGAGTGCTGCATCAGGACTCAAGGGAGGAGAGGTAGCAGATGCTTCAACCGCTTGCACAGACGGGGTGTGCCAACCCAGATCGCTCGCCGTTGCCAGCAACCCCAGGGTTCCCGCTGTCCCTAATTGTAAGAAATGACGACGTTCCATCATGGGTTTGGACAAGTCCATGGCTTTGCTACAACGAGGCGATACATTTCACGGAGCTAATCTCCATGACATCGGAAATGTAGCAGGTGCCGCCAAACTTATTGAGCAGCGGCCTGATATGCTCCACCACAGACTTAACGAACTCCGGCATACAGTACGCAATGATGTACACGTTGTCGAGCATGGTCATGTCGAGGTCTTCAGCTCCCTCACGCAAGCCGGATCCAGCCACGTTGCGAATGACCGCATGGCCATGGACGCCTGCTTTATCAAGTCCATCCAAAATCTTCGCTAGCTCAAAGGAATTGGCAATAATTTCGATTCGTTTAACCAAGTGCATAGTGTCATCTCCACAACAGATCAATGCTGTATAGGTAAAGCGGAATCCCCACAATGATGTTGAAGGGGAATGTGACGGCTAACGCTGTAGAAACATATAAGCTCGGGTTGGCTTCCGGCACCGTCAACCGCATCGCGGCTGGAACCGCAATGTAGGAGGCACTGGCACACAACACGGCAAAGAGCAGTGCATCGCCTCTCGACATCCCCACAAACTTAGCAATCAGTACGCCCAGACCCGCATTGAGTAATGGAATCAGTATGGCAAATGAGATGAGGAATACGCCTGTTTTTTGCAAGTCTTTAATTCTGCGGGCAGCCACTAAGCCCATATCCAACAAAAAGAAGGTGAGCATGCCATAAAACAGCCCTTGGGCAAAGGGTTCCATCACTTTCCAGCCATGTTCGCCGGTCAAAACGCCAATCAGGAGGCTCCCGACCAAGAGAAATACGGAACTATTTAAGAAGGCTTCTTTCAACACTTCAGACCAAGGCAAATCATCTCGCTTTTCGCTGGACGTGAAGAGATTGACTAAAATCAACCCCACAATAATGGCGGGAGATTCCATCAATGCGAGAGCGGCCACCATATAGCCGTCGAAGGGAATGCCCAGTTCGGACAGAAAGGCACTGGCTGTAATGAAGGTAACCGCACTAATGGAGCCGTAGGTGGCAGCGATCGCCGCAGCATCGTAGTTATCGAGCTTGAGTTTGAGGATGAAAAAGGTATAAACCGGGACAAAACAAGCCATGAGTATGGCAGCTAAGAGGGTAAAGACGACTTCTTGCGTAACGCCGCTTTTGATGAGCTCGACGCCCCCCTTAAAGCCAATGGCAAACAAAAGATACAAGGAAAGGAGTTTCGGCACAGGCGGGGGAATCTCTAGGTCGGATTTGACCAGGACGGCGGTCATCCCTAAAAAGAAAAATAAGATAGGCGGATTCAGGATATTGGAAAGGATCAAACTAGCATCCATGTCCATGCCCCCTGATGCAAGTTAATCCGGGTCTTCAAAAAACTTTGCATTTTTAAGTTAAACTACATTACCGTTGCCTCATGGTGTATCGCGGACGGTAACCCTATGTCAATCAGTGGGTCCGAATCGAACGTCTCTGGTGCTCAGATGCAGAGAGAACTCTGCAGGATTTTAATCCCCTAAAGGGACATTGAGGTTTCAATCCGTTTCATATCAGCGAAAAATTATGGTAATTGCCGCTCCAATGCAAAAGATGGGTGCATTTGAGCGGCGAATGTAAGAACGACGAGATTTAGCTGAAGGTTCTTCGCGATTTAGGGATTGCAGGTTGGCGGATTTGTGGTGGTATTGGGGTTGCTGCACAGCGGGCCAAGTTTGGTGGCTTTGGGTTTGCTGATAAAGGCAAGGGGGCCGGCTTTCTGTTCGCCGTTAAAGGGGGTTGGTTTGCTCGCATCGAAGCCACAAGGGACTGCATCGGCTGGATTGTTAAACCAGAAGCCGACATGGAAGGTATTGGTAGGAGCCAAACTGACTTTGGGGTCAAAGCCAAAAATTTGATCCAAGAGAATGGTTTTGATGGTGACTTTGGTAGGACTGCCGGAAATGTGAATATCCGATTGGTACCAGGCTAATCCAAAGTTTTGGAAGTTGGGATCTATGGTACCGTTAGAGCGAAAAAGGCTGTTCTCGATAGAAAATAAATCGAAGTCTAATCCTTTTTTAAAGCCTTTTAAGGTCAAGGTCATGGTGTCGTTGACCGATCCGCGCTG
>JBAVRC010001213.1:0-4148 GCA_049694615.1 Thermosynechococcaceae cyanobacterium
CCACTATGGATATCGCAGCAGTTCTAAAACGCTACGCGGATGGGGAACGAGACTTTTCGCAGCTCAACCTTCAAGAAGCAGAGTTGACTAACCTCATTCTCAGCGAGGCAAACTTTCGTCAGGCTGATTTCCGTCAGGCGCGGCTGGGTAAAACCAACCTGAATCGCGCCTGTTTGCAAGCCGCAGATTTAAGCGAAGCCATCCTCTGGGGTACCCATCTGAGTGGTGCCTACCTATCGGGAGCAATTCTACGGGAGGCAGACTTGAGCGGAGCGATGCTTCAGCAAGCCTGTTTTGATGGAGCTAATCTGTGTAAAGCCATTCTGAGCGGTGCCACCCTCATCCATGCCAGTCTCATCAAGGCCAACTTAATTGAGGCCGATTTGCGATCGATTTCATCCCATCGCACCGACCTCCAGGGAGCAGACCTGAGCGGTGCGGATTTAAGCTATGCCCAACTGAATGAAGCCATTTTGTGTCAAGCCAATCTGTCGGGGGCAAAACTGTGTCGAGCCAACCTACGTAGGGGGGTGGGGCAAGATTTTCTGGCCGTTGACCTCACGGGTGCAAATTTAAAACATGCCGACCTTAGCTATGCGGACTTTACAGGCGTTATTTTACGCGACGCTGATTTACGCGGTACTGACTTGACCGGAACAGTTTTGACTAAAGCTGATATGCAGGGCGCTCTATTGGCCTAGGGCGCTGACTATCTTGTAGCCGAATTCACGTTTCTAAGGGTAACGAATCCAAAAATTTTTCACACTGCCTTTGCTGAATCGCTATTGGGCTGTGTTGCAAATATAAGAAATAGTAATAAAATTCCTTGGTGGATGTATTGAATTAAAGTAAGGGACTTCCAAAGAAAAAAGTGCTCCATCAACAGCCTGCTTTATACGTAATATCCACAAACCACTTTCCAAGATTAGGAAGCCCTTCCAGCTTTGAATTGGTGAGGCATTGAATTTGGGTTTCAACTTGCGCCATCGCTGTTTGGGTTAGCTTGACACCAGTTTGATAGGTCTGTGTGACCAGCGTGACCACAGGATGTTTATCCATCCAACGCATCGTCTGAGCAAACTTCACGACAGTATCAATTTCATCCAGGATGTCTCCATTCCAGTGGTGTTCCAAAACACCCCAGACTCTCTCAATGGGGTTGTATTTACTGTGATAGGGCGGATAATAGGCCAGTCGTAGATTGAGTTTGTGAGTATTGGAAAACTCAACCATACGCTTCATAAATTGTGTGCGACGTGAATGATTTTCTGGGCCATTATCTTGATTAATGAGCAGGGTTTGAATGTGGCTGAATCGCTCGCAATTGCTATCCCACCAAGTGTCCGATGTGTCTGCCATAAAGTCACTCGTTACTTTTGAGGTTGCCAAATATAGAAACACCTCATCGTGCTGTGACAAAAAGATACCGTAGGGTGTGACGGTAGCCTTGGGATGAAAATCATGGTCACAGCCTTGGGGTGCATCCCAACTTTGCGCTAAGTATTTATACTCAAGGCCAAAGGAAGAAAGAATCGGGATATTAGAGGAATCGAAATCAAGGTATGACCCATGACTCCCGAAGAGCAAGAAACAATCAAAGCCCATGCCAATGCGATTGCTGCGATCTTATACCAGAACACCGATACCGAGAAACTTCAGAGTCTGGAAGACATTGAACAAGTCGTGCGCCAGCACATGTTGGAAAGCGTTAGCCCACAAGTCGGTGTTTTTTTATCGAAACAAAAACGCAAACGACAGCAGGCAAGCCCCGAGTCCTGAAAAGCGTGATTGGCTCCCTTGAAATCACCCACCAACAAGGTCAAGCGTTGAATGTATTGCCCTATGTGCAAATCAGCGGACACTTAGAGAAATGCTGTTTGCTGTTGAGTGCCAACGAATCCTATGCCCGAGCTGAACAAGATATTCAATTTTTGACGGGAATGAATGTCCCTCACAGTACGCAACAGCGCTTCGTCCATCGTCATGAGTTTCCAGAGGTGGGGGTGAGCCAGAGCGTCGAGGAGATGAGCCTGGATGGGGGCAAAGTCAGACTCCGCACCCCGACGGGAGAACCGTGCATCTGGAACGATTACAAAGCGATCCAGCTCCATGAACTAGCAACAGCCGCCTACTTCAAGGAAAATGCAGCCCTAGTAGACTGGGCCAATCGTCAGCCCTTAGCCACCCCCTTCATCGGTTTAGGAGATGGTCATGACGGGATTTGGAATCTGTTTGCGGGGATTGGCACACCCGAACAACGCCATGAAATCCTCGACTGGTATCACTTAAAGGAGAACTTGTACAACGTTCCTGGCTCCCTCCACCGCATCGAACGAGTTGAGGCACTTCTGTGGAAAGGTAAGGTCGATGCCGCGATTGACGCCTTCAACGGATGCCTCAGTTCTGAAGCGGTTAACTTTGTCGCCCATCTGAAAAAGCACCGTAGTCGGATTCCCAACTATGAATACTTGCAGCATGAAGGTTTTTCCATTGGCTCAGGGGCCGTTGAATCAGCCATTAAACAAATTGCTAGGCGAGTCAAGTTATCCGGTGCACAATGGAATGCGATGAATGTTCCTCAACTTCTCAAGCATCGATGTGCTTACCTCAATGGCTATTTTGAGACATCTCCCCAATTACTCAATAGAGTCTAAGTATTTATGCTTAGCGCAAAGTTGGGATACTCCCAGCAGGGTCTTTGGGACTAGCCCACTGGGAACATTGTCCTTGGGAATTGGGCTGTAGCAGTTGTAGTGATCGCACCAAACGTAGACATTGGGAACCTAGCAGCCGTCGCCAGACGAGCCGTGGCGTTGAATCGCTTCAAGAAAAACGGCTGTAATTCAGACAGCGCGGGTCGATAGACCGAGAGGAAAGTAAAATTAAAGTGTAGGATTTAGTGCAATATGCTGTTTTCGGACTGCTAGAGGATTGTGGGAGTGATCGCGACAATCGAAATCCCAGTCAAGATTGCCCGCAGGTTGCAAGCAAGGCGATCGCAGTTTGAGGGTGTGCAGAAGAAGGTTGTCCCGAGGTCGAGATACCTGAGAATATCTATCCGATCTCGCTCAATTCCTTATGGAATCAGGGATCGGAATTCAGTATCGATCCTCTGGCTTAAGCTGGGACTGGCAATGATCCCGCTCTGTAATAAGTGCATCTAATCCCTCGAATAGTCCTAATTTTTCCTTTCGCCAAATTTCTTGGGTTAACCAGGAAGATTTGAGCCGCAGAACGTAGGGGTCATAGATATCCTGGAAACCAAAATGATGGTGCCACAGACGACTCTCCTCATTGCAGATATGGTAAGTACTGAAAAGCGCTGAAAAATTAGGCTTACTCAGGCCATTTATGCCCCAAGTAACCATTGCAGTTGCTATTCCTCTTCGCTGAAAAGAGTGTCGCACGTATAATAAATCCAGGTGTGGCTGTTTCTCCCTTTTTAAGATAAATAGGGCCAGACCTGCTAGATTCTGAGAATTCGGTTCTAGTGCAATGACAGAAGCCGACAAGGCTTCCCCTCTCTTTCCTGCAAAATAATGAGCGATACATTTTTCAGCACTGTCTTGGATTTGTGCTGAAGGCCAGTCGCAAAACTCGACAGAATCTGTGAAGACTTCCAAGTACCCGGCGATCATCTGTTCCGTGTAGGCGGGATGAACCGGAATGAGTTCATGATGTGTCCTCAAGGATCGGGGCACTAGGTCGATGCGGGTAGTAATGCCCACTTCTCTGGGTGTAAGGTGGGCCTGCCCGTCCCAGTATTCTACTTTCCAGCCAAAGGGTCGCTCCAAGACTTCGCATTCAGCAAACGACATGGGAATGATTTTACGTTTCATCGCGACCTGTCGGATAAGGGGCAGCGCATCCCATCTCAGTCATGGCTTTCACGAATTCCGTTGCGTATTCCATCATTTTGAATCCATCGATGGATTGCCTTATTGGGTGAACCAATTTCTTCGACTGAAGTATAAAAGAAATCGGGCCATTCGGTTTCAGGTAGCCCTGCAAACAGCATTAGGTTCAGCGGATATTGTTCGCTGTCGGTACAGCGACGAAAGTCATCGCGAAACAGAAAAATAGCTTTATTGAGCGCGATCGCCATTCCCAACTCCACCATGACGCCCTCATCGGGGGGAGTGCCATTG
>JBAVRC010001214.1:0-3455 GCA_049694615.1 Thermosynechococcaceae cyanobacterium
ACGATGCTCTTTGCAGCTATGGTGCATTTGATGGTTCGTCGATTAGAGCCTAAAATCCAAGCTGGGTAGGCTGTCTGCTAACTTTTCAAACAGGTTCTTAGTCGTTCTGTGGCTTTGTCTAGCTAGGCCATTCAAGGTACGTTCAGCAATACGCTCAGCGCGAATGATACCAACAATAGCCGACTAAGCTCGCTTGACAGCCCACAGATCGTTTCGTTCCTTACTTCGCTTTCAACAGTACTGACGGTATAATTATTTTCAATTGTTCAAGTCACTCTCTTCTTCCGAGCCTAAGATCGAGTCTATTGGATTCTTTGTAGCTCGTCTCCCCATAATTCATTGGGGCGGAACGTCGGAAAACGCTATATTTCACTCAACGTGCGTCTGCATCCACTCAATTCAAGGCCTTTAGGCAGCGCTGCAAACTGAGCAACATTCGAGGTCATGAGCACAACACACGGTCTAACCCTCGGAAAGTTTGCTCCACTTCACAAAGGTCATCAATTTGTCATAGAAACGGCCCTCTCCGAAATGGATAGAGTGACCGTAATCATTTATGATGCTCCAGAAGTGACTTCAATTCCGCTGAACATCCGTTCGAGATGGTTAAAGAAGTTATACCCACAGGTTCATGTCGTTGAAGCTTGGGATGGACCAACCGAAATCGGAAATACCCCGGAGATTCAACGGAAACATGAAGATTACATTATCAATTGTCTAAAAATTAACAATGTTACACATTTTTATTCGAGTGAATTCTATGGCGAACATATGAGTATCGCTCTTCATGCAATTAACCGAACGGTCGACCAATCTCGAACGATTTTTCCAATCTCAGGAACCAAGATCCGCGATAATCCGTTCGCTTGTCGCGATTTTATCCATCCGATTGTTTACCGAGATCTGATCGCGAGTGTCGTTCTGCTCGGTGCACCTTCTACCGGTAAAACAACCCTTGCCAAAACGTTAGCGCAAGAATACAACACCGTTTGGATGCCTGAATATGGCCGGGAATATTGGGAGAAACATCAAGTGCAGCGACGGTTATCGCAGGAACAACTCATAGAGATTGCAGAAGGACATCTGCATCGGGAAGACGAGTGGATCGGACAGGCAGATCGGTACCTTTTTGTGGACACAAACGCAATAACGACCTTTATCTTTGCATTGTATTATCATCAGACGGCCTCAGCTCGGCTTGCGGAGTTAGCCAATCTGGCTCAATCCCGATATGATTTAGTTTTTCTCTGCGACACAGACATTCCGTACGAGAATACTTGGGACCGATCTGGAGAAGCAAATCGACAAATCTTTCAAAAACAGATCATTGGGGATCTATTAGCGCGAAGGATTCCTTTCATTACGTTACGCGGCAGTCTCGACAGGAGAGTTGCAATGGTCAAATCGATTCTAGAAAGATTTCAGAAGAATCAATCCGTCGTCAATAGCATTATCGAGCCATGCTGACAGAAATCGAACATATCGTCAGTGTGGAGAACATCGCACTTGTCGTTCTTGGGTATCCGCTGAGCTATGTCGAGCTCGTTGGCACGATTCTGTATCTTTGGTCAGTTTGGTTGATTTCCAAGAGACGAATATTGACATGGCCGATCGGAATTGTTAGCGTTCTGTTGTACATGGCGTTGTTCTATCAGATCAGGCTTTATTCCGATACCCTGGAGCAAATTTATTATCTTGGTGCAAGCGTTTATGGCTGGCGGAAATGGAATCAATCGCCTCAAAAGAAGGGTCAGATAACCGATGTAATCTACAGTTCTCGCAGAGCCATCATTGCCTGGATCGCATTGACAGTTGTTATTTCAGCAGGAACTGGGCTATTGATGAGCCGAGTCCATCTTTGGCTGCCATCCATTTTTCCTGAGTCAGCCTCTTTCCCCTATCTGGATGCACTGACTACCATCATGAGTTTTGTAGCGATGTGGTTGATGGCACAAAAGAAAATCGAAAGCTGGTTCTATTGGATTATTGTTGATGTTATTGGGATATGGTTATACTTTGAAAAGGACGTAAGATTCGTTTCACTGTTATATGTGATCTTACTATTTCTGGCAATCAACGGTTTGAGAATGTGGCGAAAGGCCGTGCAGATCAAGTAAAATTAAAAGTTGAATCACTGCCGAAAAACGCATTGGGCTTCCTTCCCAACTTTATTAATTGATTATGCAGAAGTGGAAGCGAGGAGGGCATTTGGTCTGTGTGAGTGACGCGGAGCCATCATGCTCTTGGAGTTTTGGAAGGTGATACGGTGTCGTGGTTTTGGCTCGGCGACCATGATGAGTACGAGAAATTCTACTCATCAGCGCCAGCAAACGAACGCGATGATGCTTATTCATCGTCCAACACTTCTTTTGCGACCGGGAGAGGGTTGACCTGAACCCGTTGCCCGTCTGCCAAGACCGTCACCTCAACCCCTTCAATTTCCAGGCGATCGCCCGGTTCAGGGACCTGTTGCAATTCTTCCATAAATAACCCAGCGATCGTCGCCGCTTCATCCCTGGGTAAGCGCAAATTGAGTTCATTATTCACGGTTGATAAACTCGCGCGAATCTTAAAAATACCGCTATGGTCATCAATCCGCTGAAACTCCCGTTCTTCTTCGGCATCGTACTCATCGCGGATTTCGCCCACAATTTCTTCGAGCACATCTTCCAAGGTGACCAAACCCGCCGTCCCACCAAATTCATCGGTGACAATCACCAGATGCAAGCGGCTTTGTTGCATCTCGCGCAAAAGATCCGCGACGGGTTTGGATTCCGGTACAAAGCGAACCGGGCGCACCAATTCCCGCACCGTAACGGGCGGTTCTACTTCGGTGAGTTGCGCCTGAATCAAGTCTTTGACATGCAAGATGCCCACAATGCGATCCAAGTCGCTCTCGCAGACCGGGAAACGGGTATGGGCTGTCTCCGAGGTTTTTTGATAGGCTTCCTGAATCGTGGCGGAGGTTTTGAGGTACTGAATCTCAACTCTGGGCACCATAATGGCTCTCACCGTCAGGGAACTCAATTCCACGGCACCGTAGATAATGCGTTGTTCTTGCTGCCCCACGGTGCCACCCAAACGGGCTGCATTCACCAATGCCTTAATTTCTTCCACATTAATGGCGGCATCTTCTTCCCCTGGCGCATTGCCCATCAATCGCAAAATCGTCGTTGTCACAAAACTGAGGAATTTGACCGCTGGAGCCGTTAACCGCTGTAACCCGGTAATCGGACCGACGGACATCAGCGCGATCGCCTCAGCATGGCGGAGGGCTAAGCGCTTGGGCACCAGTTCCCCTAAAATCAAGCTCACAAAGGCGATCGCAATGGTGACACTCACAAAGCCCACCGTAGCTGCGGCTGTGCCGAGGAGGGGTTTGAGCAGCAGAATGACCGGAGCCGACAACTGCGATGCGGCGGTGGCGGAGGTAAAAAAGCCCGATAGGGTAATGC
>JBAVRC010001215.1:0-1611 GCA_049694615.1 Thermosynechococcaceae cyanobacterium
CGCTGATGCAGATGACGTTAGGCAGACTTTGAGGTTGTCGAGCATCTTCAAGGAAAATATCGTGCGAAACTATCACCCAATCTATCGATGAGTGTTGTAGTAAAACTTGCGGAATCTGACTCCGAGATATCAAGTGTTTGCTCAGTGCTGCGAGAGCTTAGAGTCCATTTGACGAAAAGCCAGATATTAGCTCAAATAAAGGAGCAGCAAGCACGAGGCTATCAAGTGGCATTCGCTGAATCTGATGGCAAGGTATTGGGTGTAGCCGGATTTGTCATCGGTCAGAAGCTGGCTTGGGGTAAGCACATGTACGTTGATGATCTCGTAACGGTAGAGGGTTCCCGGTCCGTAGGTATAGGAAGCCAACTTGTTGCATGGTTGAAGACTTACGCCCTTGATAAGGGATGCACGCAGATTCACTTGGATTCAGGTGTACAGCGCTTTCCTGCTCACAGATTCTATGTGCGCCAAGGTTTCAATATTGCGAGTCATCACTTTTCGATTACTGATTTGGGGGGACAGTAGAGTGGATCCGCCTAACATGGGCATGCAGGTAGGACGCTCGAAAGACACTACTGGTCAAGGCTTTAAAATAATTCTCGCGCCCCTGATGCTAATCCGTTAGCCCGCTGAGTTGCGAGTAGGGCAGTAGAATAAGATTTTCGCGGAGGAAACAGGGTACGTCTCTGGGTAATCTCCCTTTGCCACGTCAGTCTGCAAAGGCACATTCGTCCAATTCTGTGTCTTCGTGGGCTTTCCCGCCTTATAGGCGTTTTCAGATGCGTGGTTTACACATCTGAAAACCAAAACCCTTTTTCTGATTGGTTTTCAAACGGGTGAGCCACACTCACCCGCTTGAAAACGGCTATAAGTTGATACCCGCCATTTCCATGCATAACGGATAATTAGTAAAAGAAGAACGACTTCTACAACAGCGCCAAACACCATATGTATCCAAGCCTCACCTGCCAAATTGAACAATGTATAAGGAATATAAACCGCAGCCACGATTATGTTTGTCCGACGATTTACTTTAGCTGACAAGGCGACGGAAAGGAAAATCATAAGAGCTGGAATTGTTACCGAAGCCAGTGCTGTCAATAGAAAGACTTGCGTAATGTCAAATACAAATACTTTTCCTGCCTGAATATCCCTTATGGAGCCCGGCATATATAAGTGGAAATAATCTACATAGATGTAGAGAAACATAAAACTCGCCCACAGTGCTGCAAGCTTCATCTTGACCCTTATGTCTTCCAATACGTTTTGTGTTGTTTTTTGTTCATTCATATTTTTCACTCTTATTCGTCGTCTACCTTTGTAGACTTACAGTGTAAGTATAGCTTACGGTGTAAGTCTGTCAAGGGGCAATCCAGTACGATCACCGATCTTGTAGAGTGCGTTCTCTACAGTAACGCCTACTACCCCACCGATAGATTTTGGGGAACGCACCTGCTCATGAATTCTTTGAAGCAAGTGGTCGTCGCCTAACAACGCCCATGCACACCGACCGCCAAGAAGTTATCTGTGAGGGTTCAAGATTGTCTGCGGCGAGTGATGGGCAACGTTAGACTTAAATCCTGCTTCATCCTATACATTTGAACTCAGCAG
>JBAVRC010001216.1:0-4730 GCA_049694615.1 Thermosynechococcaceae cyanobacterium
GAAGCCCTCGCCGTGCGGATCGGTCAGTATCGCCTCATCGACCTGAGCGAAGTCTCCATTCGCGAAGCCCTACACCGCGTCGAAACCCTGGACCTCACCCCCCGTCAAGCCCAAATCGGCGATCTCGTCCTCCGGGAAATTAAAGCCAGACTCAAATTCTTGCTGGATGTTGGCCTCGACTACCTCACCCTAGATCGTACGGCCATGACCCTCTCCGGCGGAGAAGCCCAGCGCATCCGACTGGCCACCCAAATTGGGGCCGGGTTGACGGGGGTGCTTTACGTTTTGGACGAACCCAGCATTGGTCTCCATCAACGAGATAACCACCGCCTGCTCCAGACCCTCACCAAATTGCGGGATTTGGGCAACACCCTCATTGTGGTGGAACACGACGAAGACACCATCCGCGCTGCCGATCATCTGGTGGATATTGGACCGGGGGCGGGCATTCATGGCGGACACATTGTCGCCCAGGGCAATCTCGAAACCCTGCTAACTGCGCCCGACTCCCTGACTGGTGCATATCTATCGGGTCGATGTCGCATTGAGACCCCCCCAATACGGCGAGCAGGTAACGGGCGATCAATTCATCTCAAAAATGCCTATCGCAATAACCTACGCAACCTGAACCTTGAAATTCCCTTGGGCAAACTGGTGAGTATTACGGGGGTGTCTGGGTCTGGCAAATCCACCCTGATGAACGAACTGCTCTACCCAGCCCTGCAACATCACTTCGGCCAAAAAGTGCCTTTTCCCAAGGAACTGGACAAAATTACTGGACTCAATGCCCTCGATAAAGTGATCGTCATTGATCAATCCCCCATCGGACGCACGCCGCGCTCTAATCCCGCCACCTACACAGGGGTCTTCGATGTCATCCGCACCATTTTTTCGGAAACCGTTGAAGCCAAGGTGCGGGGTTACAAACCCGGTCAGTTTTCCTTCAACGTCAAAGGCGGTCGCTGCGAAGCCTGCGGCGGCCAAGGCGTAAATGTCATCGAAATGAACTTCTTGCCCGATGTCTATGTTCAGTGCGAGGTGTGCAAAGGGGCACGATACAACCGCGAAACCCTGCAAGTGAAATATAAGGGCCAATCCATCGCCGATGTCTTGAATATGACTGTAGAGGAAGCCCTCGACTTTGGTCGCAATATTCCCAAGGCGGAAAGTCGGCTGCAAACCTTAGTGGATGTGGGGTTGGGTTATGTGCGTCTCGGTCAAACCGCACCCACCCTGTCCGGGGGCGAGGCCCAGCGGGTCAAGCTGGCTACGGAACTCTCCCGCCGCGCCACAGGTAAAACCCTGTACCTGATTGACGAACCCACCACTGGGCTGTCATTCTACGATGTCCATAAGCTACTGGACGTCATGCAGCGCCTGGTGGACAAAGGCAATTCGGTGCTGGTCATTGAACACAACCTGGATGTGATTCGCTGTTCCGACTGGGTGATTGACTTAGGACCGGAAGGGGGCGATCGCGGTGGCGAGTTAGTCGCGGTGGGCACCCCGGAAACAGTGGCGCGGGTGCCTGAGTCTTATACTGGACAATACTTGCAACAAGTGCTAGCTTTGAATCCCCCAGACCCATTATGGACTAAGGAGTGAACCGAGGATTTGAAGTATACTGGATACAGTCTTGCCAAAGCGGGCTGTAAGGGTTCGCCTGGATGTCAACTCAACTCAATTGATTCAAGGGGATATTCCTTCAGTCGCCCACTCCTTTATATATAGAGATGAGCCGCTGCTAGAAACGGATTTTCACCGCAAGCCAATTGATGGGTTGACTCGTTTGATCCAATATGAGTGGCATGAGCGTAGCCTGTTCCGAATATTCTCTCAAGAAAGCAATAGGATCTTTGCACAAGAAAACGTATTTACATGCTTTCATCTATTGTAAATCGCATCCCAATTCTGATAGAATCTGAGCAATTAGATAGATTGAGTCTGTTTTTTTATAATCATGGACAATAACTGTATCCTACGTTACAATAACAATCATTGTGACTCTAAATTTGAAAAGAGCTCCATATCCACCACCTCGTTGAGATATTTTCCAGTAATTCTTAACAAGGATGAAGAAAATCTGAAGATCAACAATAGTAACTATTGATGTAACTCTGGAAAGGGTTTGTTTGCGGGGTGTTTTTGAAGACAAGCAATTTGGTTGCTTTTTGCGGGGGCATAAAAGTTGATCGAGTTAAAGCGTTATGGGTAGAACTTTAAGTATCTACCAAGTTTAGATTGCGGAGTCTATGAGCATAGCGTTCGACCGGCTTAAATCGTTGCAAGGATTTCCTGCACTGGGAAACTGAGCTACTTTTTTGTGTTTTTCTCCCGTAATTTTGATACATAGCAACCCCATGCTAGTTTTATAAGGCTCTTGCTGAGTAAGGCTTGCAGGTCAGGTTAGTGTTTGACTTATTACGGTCGTCATAGTCTTTGCATTAATTTTCTAGCCTGTTTTTAAAGTTTTACCCCTGGGAGTTAAAGCCCGACATGAATGTCCAAAGTAGTATTAACATTATCGGTTCGCCTATTACAGCCCTATCCTTTCGGAGACAAATTGAAGTCATTGTTGATTGGGCTAAGATCCACAGTAGCCGATATGTTTGTGTTGCTAACACTCACATGCTGGTTGAAGCCTATAAGCATTCGGGCTTCTGGTCTGTTCTACAGTCGGCAGATCTGGTCACCCCCGACGGAATGCCGCTGGTTTGGATGATGAAGTTGCTGGGTCTGCGCTGTCAGGAGAGGGTTGCAGGCATGGATATCTTGTTTGCCCTATGTAAAGAAGCCTCGACCCAGGGTCTATCGGTTTTCTTTGCTGGATCTCAGCAGTACGTGCTCACTCAGATGAAAGCTCGGTTGAGTGTGGAATTCCCCGATCTGGATATTGTAGGGATGGAACCTTTGCCTTTTGGTAGTTCAGTTCCTGAAGAAAACGAAGCACTGATTCGCCAGATCAATGAAAGCGGTGCAGGATTAGTGTTTGTTGCCTTAGGCTGTCCGAAACAAGAGTACTGGATGTCTCGACATAAGCATAAAGTAAAAGCGGTCATGATCGGGCTTGGCGGAGTGTTTCCGGTTTATGCAGGAATTCAAAAACACGCTCCAAGAATAATGAGACAGGCTGGTCTGGAATGGCTCTATAGACTGCTCCAAGAGCCTAAACGTCTTTGGCACAGATACGCATCAACGATTCCACTTTTTATTTACTTAGCAGCACAACAGTTGTATGCAGAATTCGATATCAAGCATCGAATGTCTCAACTATTCCACAAAAATGTCTCTTTGAGAGGTTAAGATCATGGATTTAAAACCTTCAACAGTTTACCGATCCACATATCTGGCAGGCCATTACAGTAATACTCAATTTCCATGATTTTATATGTATTACTCTTCCCTGCCTCTTTGATTATAATGAGGTCGCCTCATTTAACCCCTGAACGCTGCGAGGTCATAACGTATAAAGAAGATGATTCTTTCAGGGGTTCTATAATGAATTCCTGACCCATGTCTATACTGTGATAAGTATGCGTCTTTAGTTTTACTTTAGGATGCTCTACTTGCCCCAAAAAATTAAAGAGCTTAGGTAGGTAACTCTTCTTAAAGCTGTTGGCCTGGTTGAACATACGTCCCCGCTGTTGTGAAACAACACAGTATCAAAGGAGCTATAGCAGTCTTAAATAAGCGTTAAATAAATGGTCTGAAAGGTTTGTCTGAAAAGAAATTGAAATTAATGGTTGATGCAAAATCTATATATCCGCTCAATTTTCACCATACTTTAATTCTAGATCGATCTCATCCGGGAAAACACCTAAAAAGATCACGTTATGGGTGGCACTTTGATTTTCCAAGTCACTTGGGATACTACTTGTTTACCTCGATGATGATAATGACGGAACAACATGGCAGGTAGCGCATGCCAGGTATTTTCTCATCACTGAGTGTGAGTGAAACAACTCCTCCATGCAGTGGGTAACGGATGGTTACAAGAACCCTAAGATAAAAGACCGCTGCCCATGAATGTTCATTACTATAGCGTCTCTACGTCTGCCATAGCACCTCTAGCCTCTGAAACGATTACTAGTTAGGCATAGTAAAGGTACGCTAGGTTATTTAGGTCTACAACACATGTCGATTTGCAATAGACCTTTTATCTGCTCCCCTGTCTCGACTATTGTGAGTGGCATGATTGGATGAGTCGTTAGGGCAGAACAAAATGCTGGATATACTCTCTGAGAATTTGAGGTTGAATAATATTTGCATCCTGACGGTGGATAAAAGAACGATAATATAACGACTCTAGCGCCTCGATTAAGAATATGGCATCTTCCTTAAGGGTGAAACTGTGCTCGAGTTCGGCAAATGAGCATTGAGCTTGCTCGCGTCTTAGACTAACCAGGGTGATATTTTGCATGACAAGCTTCTCAAATTGAGACAGACGAATATACTGTTGCTCAATGAGAAGTCTTATTTCGCCATAGATACAATGCCCTTTCGACAAGAAATGCGCTAGATTGCCATCAAATATATGTTTGATGGTCGTCGATACAACACGTAGTGCATAAGGATTTCCTGAATACCGCCTCCATAACTCTTCCAAGTTGGTAGGCGAAGCTGAAATCCCTATTGATTCAAGGAAAGATAAACTTGATTCTAAAGATAGATCTTTTAAGTAGAGAGATTTAACGGGCAAAGAATAACTATTTTTGAAAGCAAGTCCATTG
>JBAVRC010001217.1:0-4228 GCA_049694615.1 Thermosynechococcaceae cyanobacterium
CCATTCCCCCTTATTGTCCGCCCCACCTGCAATTTCTCTACGACTACGACAAACCCATCAGCGAAAATAACTCGCTGTTTGTTTCCGTGAGCCAACCTGGAGATGGTCGCGCGCCCCTCGGTCAGGCCACAATTACGGCATCCTCCTTCACGGATCCTCAGCGTTGGGCCGAAACCACAGACTATGTGGCCCTCAAAGCCCAGTATCGAGTTGAGGCGATCGCCCGTCTGTCCAAATTCTTTTCCTTGACGGATCAAACCCTCTTGCATCAAGAAGCCGCTACGCCCCGAACCTTTGCCCAATACACGGGCCGGGATCTGGGCATCGTGGGGGGGATTGGTCAGCGGGTAACGACCTTTGGTCCTTTTGGATTTGCCACCCGTACCCCCATTCGGAATCTATGGTTGGTCGGCGATTCGACCCATCCCGGCGAGGGTACGGCAGGCGTTAGTTATTCGGCCTTGATGGCTGTGCAGCAAATCATGGCCTAAAACAGTCGGGACACCAGAATGGGGTGGGACCTTCTGCAACAATTGGGACAACCAACGGTAGAATGCATTGAAATTGCCAGACACCTGTTATGGTAGAGGGCGAAAAGACGGCTCAGGGGCTTTTTAAAGGTCGTAGGGAATGACAGATACATACTCCGATACCCGAGTGGTTTCAATTCTGGACCGCCGTAAACAGCTCAAACGCCAACGGCGATCGCAATTTTTGAAATCCGCTTGGCGAACCTTCGCTAGTCTTGGGCTTGCCGTTGGTCTTGGGTGGTTGTTTAGTCGCTCGGAATGGCAAATCCGCAATGCCAGCCAAGTCCAAATTTTAGGCAATACCCAACTCTCGACCCAGACCCTAGAAACCTTTCTGCCCTTTTCCTTTCCCAGTTCCTTGTTGCGGGTGCGACCCAACGACATTAAAACGGACCTAGAACGTCATACCCATGTCGCCCAAGTTCTGGTCAGCCGTCAACTCTTTCCTCCCCAGGTGCTGATTCAGGTTCAGGAGCGGGTTCCCGTGGCCTTGAGTCCCTGTCGTCAGTGCGTGTTAGTGGCCGATGGGGTGGCCGATGCGCCCATTATTGTAGGGCCTGCAGATCTTTGGCTTCTCGATACAGAGGGCGTTCCACTTCCTTACGGCAGTTACCCCAACTTCCAGCAGGCCAATAAAGTTCCCACACTTGCGGTGAGTCATTACCTAAAGCCCATTCCCCCCAACAAGGCTAAAGCCCTAAAGTTGAAGTCTATTCCGGCTCAAGCCAATTTGGTGTCCATTGATCTACAAACCCAATCTCAATGGAAAACCCTGTTTAATGACCTCAATCGAAGCCCTGTCAAGATTCAAGAACTGGATTGGCAAGATCCCCGTAATCTGGTGTTAAAAACCGAACTCGGCGTGGTCCATTTGGGGGCCTTTAGCTCTAAAATTCCAGAGCAGTTAAGGGTTTTAGACGAAATGCGCGCACTCCCCCAAAAGTTACCGTTGTCGAACATCAAATTCATCGATCTGCAAAATCCAGATCATCCTACGGTTGAACAGAATCCCTCGGCTCCCGTCCCCAAAACGCAGGATATACCGTGATTATTCCCCCTCTAAGGTATAAGTCGGTACAATCGCGAATTTTGCTGAGTCCGATATCTTTTAATTGGTCCTATGCAGTATTTGATTGGTTTTCAGATAAACTTGCCCTATAGTTGAGTTACTGAAATCCCTCCCATCTAGATTTCTTACGCCAACGCGACCCAATGACGCCAGAAGATCAAAATACCTTAAATCAACTTGAGGATCTCTTCGGTCCTCTCAACACGACTGCCGAGAATCCTCCTAGTCCTGCTACTGGGTTCCCTGGCCCAAACCGCTATGAAGGCGGAAGTAGCAATTTTGAGCCCCGCAAAGAGCCGGAGCGTTATGTTGGGAGCAGTTCTGTCCGAGAAAAGAAATCTGAAGAAATTATGTCTCCTAGTGCAGCAAATATTAAAGTCATTGGCGTTGGCGGCGGCGGCGGCAATGCGGTAAACCGCATGATTGCAAGCAACGTGGCTGGCGTCGAGTTTTGGTCCATTAATACAGATGTGCAAGCTTTGGCACAATCTGCGGCCCCGAAGCAACTCCAAGTGGGCCAGAAGCTGACCCGTGGACTGGGCGCAGGCGGGAATCCGGCTATTGGCCAAAAAGCGGCTGAAGAATCGCGGGATGAAGTGTCTGCGGCCTTGGCGGGGGCAGATTTAGTCTTCATCACCTGTGGGATGGGCGGCGGCACGGGAACGGGTGCGGCCCCAATTGTGGCTGAAATTGCCAAGGAGATGGGAGCGTTAACGGTGGGCGTGGTAACCCGTCCATTTACCTTTGAGGGGCGTCGGCGCATCCATCAATCGGATGAAGGGATTGCCGCTCTGCAAAGTCGCGTCGATACCCTCATCATTATTCCCAACGACAAAATTCTCTCCGTCATTTCTGAGCAAACCCCGGTCCAGGAAGCCTTTCGGGTGGCAGACGATATTTTGCGTCAAGGGGTGCAAGGCATCTCCGATATTATCAACATTCCCGGACTGGTGAATGTCGATTTCGCCGATGTGCGAGCGGTAATGGCCGATGCGGGATCCGCCTTGATGGGGGTTGGTATTGCCTCCGGGAAATCTCGGGCTAAGGAAGCGGCGATCGCCGCCATCGATTCCCCCCTCTTAGAATCCTCAATTCGGGGTGCCAAGGGGGTTGTCTTCAACATCACAGGCGGGGCGGATCTGACCCTCCACGAGGTCAGTACGGCAGCCGATACCATCTATGAAGTGGTGGATCCCAATGCCAATATTATTTTTGGGGCCGTTATCGACGAAGCGCGGCAAGGCGAAATCCAAATCACCGTGATTGCCACTGGGTTTTCGGGGGATCCGTCCCCGGCAGCGCTGCCGCCGGGACGCGCTGTTACACAACGCCCAACCGCTCAGCCGCCTGCGCCTGTCAAGGAAACGACATCTGCCCCGGAAGCAGCGAAAAGACCGCAAATACCCGGTGCGCTGGACATTCCTGAATTCTTGCAACGGCGTCGCCCCGGCAAGCAACCTTAGTCGAACCTGTGCCAAAAACCATCAAGCCTCTCAATCTCAGATGGGGAGTGCTAAGATTGCGAAGAAAGTGCTTTGGGAATCTGCTGTGATCCGTTCTGCGACACTACCTTTGCAGTCAGCTTTGTCCTTCATTCCAGAAAATAACCGACTCAAGATTTTTTCTGGATCTGCCAATCTTGCTCTCTCCCAGGAAGTAGCTCGGTATTTAGGGGTGGATTTGGGCCCAATGGTCCGTAAATCCTTTGCCGATGGCGAGTTGTACGTTCAGATTCAAGAATCGATTCGGGGATGCGACGTTTATTTGATCCAACCCACCTGCAAGCCCGTCAATGATCACTTAATGGAATTACTGATCATGATCGATGCTTGTCGGCGGGCTTCGGCACGACAGGTCACCGCCGTGATTCCCTACTACGGCTATGCGCGAGCGGATCGTAAAACCGCAGGGCGCGAGTCGATTACGGCCAAATTGGCGGCCAACTTAATTACCCAAGCAGGCGCAAGCCGGGTTTTGGCCATGGACCTCCATTCAGCGCAAATCCAAGGCTATTTCGATATTCCGGTGGATCATGTCTACGGTTCGCCCAGCTTGATCAGCTACCTCAAACAAAAGAATTTGCCGGATCTGGTGGTGGTGTCTCCCGACGTTGGGGGTGTAGCCCGTGCCCGCGCCTTTGCCAAAAAGCTCAACGATGCTCCCCTAGCGATTATCGATAAACGCCGTCAGGCCCATAATGTGGCAGAAGTCCTGAATGTGGTGGGGGATGTGGAGGGCAAAACCGCCGTTCTGGTCGATGACATGATCGATACGGGTGGAACCATTGCGGAAGCTGCACGGTTACTCAAGAAAGAAGGCGCACTCCAAGTCTATGCCTGTGCAACCCATGCCGTATTTTCGCCGCCCGCTGTTGAGCGCTTATCCAGCGGGGTGTTTGAGGAAGTGATTGTGACCAACTCAATTCCGGTACCGGAGGATAAACGGTTTCCTCAGTTGACGCTCTTGTCCGTTGCCGATATTTTGGGCGAAACCATTTGGCGGATCCACGAGGACAGTTCTGTGAGCATTATGTTCCGCTAGCTGCGCCATACGGCTTTCGTTTTGTCTGCGATCGCCCAGGATTGCTTTTTCCATAAACCCCAACTTAATGCCTACGACCCTGGATCGG
>JBAVRC010001218.1:0-3794 GCA_049694615.1 Thermosynechococcaceae cyanobacterium
GCATTCATGTATCCGAAGCTGCTCGCTCGGCACAGTTAGCAGACATAACCGGCGATAAAAAGCCAGACCTCATTATTCAGGGAATGTATCAATACCCCCTCAGGGTATTCGATCTATCAACTCTTCCAGCCAAAGATGTGACAAATTTTTTGCCGTTAATCAAAAGCTGCCCTAATAATAACTGTCTGGCAAGCAGTGATCAGGAAGATACACTCGCTCCACGGGATGCCGCAATTGCCGACTTCAATGGAGACCTTCGTGCCGATATTTTTCTGCCGAGATCCTTAGTCGATACGCAAGAATCAATCATATTCTTGGATCATTCTAAAAAACTCATAGAGGCAGTTCTTAAGCCCTTGAATGAAGAACATGGTTTTAGCTTTGTTTCAAGTGGATCTATCACCTTTAACTTTCTCGGTAATAAAAAAGGAGATCAATCTCCTGATGTTTCTGAAATATTTATTGGATCTAATGGATTTAATCCTACTCAAATACCCTTTGTACTGAACTCTAATGACCAAAATATAAGAGGTATTAAACAACATATCCCTGGCAACGACTCAGGTGTTTATATTGGTTATTACAAGACCAGTAAAATCTGGAAAGTATTATATTCAAACTCAAGGAAAGGCGAAAAAAACAACCTACCAATAATTGCAGAAACAAGTCAGATATTTGCAAGCTTGAAAATCATTAACTTTACCCCTAAACGCATCTTAAATAATGCATTGAAACCCCGAGTTTTTAGCTACAATACCGAAGCTGGCAAATATGTTGATACCAGTACTTTATCTGGTTTTGGTAAGCCAATTTTAGGGCAGTATGTTGTTTCGGGAGATTTCGATAATGATATGGATATAGATCTTTATGTCTCATGTTCTTATATAAATTTTGATGTGGAAAACAAATTTTATAGAAATCAAGGAAATGGTAAATTTATTGACGATACTTCTGCATCTGGCTTGATAGAAAAACGAAAGGGGCCTCATAAATTTAACTATAGTTTGGGGCAAAAATTGGCAGTTGCAGATTACGATAATGATGGATTTTTGGATATATTTTCTAGTCCCACTACTTTCGGTGCTTTTGAGAAAATATATCTGGGTGCTTCGCAGAAACTGTTTCGTAATCTAGGCAATAGAAATCACTGGATCGAGATTAATTTAAGAGGAACTGTATCCAATCGAGATGGAATCGGAGCAAGAGTTATTGCAACAACTAATGGTATTTCACAGCTGAGAGAACAAGGTGGTGGAATTCATCAGTTTGCCCAAAATCAACAGCGGATTCATTTTGGACTTGCAAACAATACTTTAGTGGATAAATTAGTTATTCAATGGCCTTCAGGTATCGAACAAACTCTAACAAATATTCCTTCTGATCAAATTTTAGAAATAGTAGAACCATCTGCTTAACTATGATTAAAAATAATCAAGCCAACTCAGTCAAGAAAAATCCGAGAACGGTATCATTGACCAAATGGATTAGCCAACAAAGTTAGAGTTTGCTTGTATTTAATATATTTACTTACCTAAAAGCCGTGTTTAACGGTTTTTTAGGTTGGGTTGTTTGGCTTGTAAAGGGATCGTAATTCGCGCTCCGGGAACGGGTTCCAACACTTGGGTCGTTGGGACGACTGCGTGGAGGCGATCGCAGAATTCATCCACGCTTCCCCGACTCGAAATCAGCCGCTGGATCAACCCGTCGTATTGGGTTTCGGCTGCCATGGTGGTGGGTAACACCACTTGAGGGTGTAACCGCTGAATCAGCTCTAAGGCGCGATCGCCCCCTCGGATAAACGCGCCCAGCAGGGGCAAATTTAGGTCAATTAATGGAATCACCGCCACATCGACTGGGGCTGCCCCTTGGAGCGAGGCTGAATGATAGCCGTGGGGTTCATAGTAGAGGGTCGTATGTTGGTGCAGATCTTGGAGCAGATAGGCATTCCCTAGCTCCTGGGGACCTAAGGGAGCCCCCGGAAAGGCCTGAATGGTTAAGGTGTGCTGCCAAGTAAAAGTTTCCGAGGGCTTTAAGGCGGTCACGGATGTAAATCCTAAAGACTCCGCCACTTTAGCAGCACTGGCTGAACCTACGACGGGAATAGATCGATCCAGTTGGCTTAAGGTTTCGGGATGGGCATGATCCGGCAATCCTTGGGAGAGCAAAATTAAGCTGAGATTGTCAGGGATAGATACCGATTGCCGATGAACGCCCCGAAAAAACCAAGGGGCGTTGCCAAAGACGAGATCGCCCACCAGCCAAGGATCGAGTAAAACCCTTGCCCCGGCCATTTCAATGAGCCACGAATTATTGTCGAACCAGGTAAGATGCATGAACGGGTTTCCCTAAGCGATATTTTATTGTGACATTTCCCGCTGATTGAGCCATGGAACCGTAAATTGAACTGAACCGCTCAGGGGCGATCGCCTTTGGGTTGCAGGACTGATTGATAAAATGATTAAAATCTTATCGACTTAGGTATTGTAGAGATTCAGTGACTCGAATGGATTCTTGCACACTCATATTAGTGCAATTTGATCCCTCTGGAATGATCCCCGCGCCTACAAAACGATAAAATGGGCCGGATGCTGTGCCCAGCCAATTCGATAAATAGGTAGCGCCTTTAGCTCGACCGTAGACACCATATTCTAAACTGCTCTTGCCGAAATTAGAAGCGTTGATCGGATAACTGCGGCTACCCGTTGGAATGTCGCCGATGCCACCATTTGTGGCTTCAATTGCGAAACAAAAATCTTGGTTCGTATCGCTGTCATAGCGTCGATAAAAGAGCGTGTAGCTAATACCGCCAATTCTAGACTGCCGATCAATCTCAGCCAAGACTTTTTCCAAGGTAAATCCACGCGGCATATATGTCGGGACAGCAATTCTCAGTCCTAATGCCTGGAGTAGTTGTATTTGGTGCGGATTGAGTTGTACCTCCGCTGAGATCTCCTCAGCTCCTAAGGGGGACTGATCGGTGAGCAGTACACTGACCCCAACAACCGCCAACATAAGGATCGCACAACGAAGAACCCAATTGGGTTTCGCAACCGGATACCGCATCTTTCCATCCTCGACTTATATCAAGAAAACTATTTTTAATATAGCCATAAAGATCGTCATTTCTCATTTAAAATGGTCTTCAAACTTACAGATTTTGATGGGTTAGCGATCGCCCACTGGGTCTGCAGGACTGCGATCGCAGGTTTTTAGATAATCGCAATAGCGGTTGAACAGATGTTTGGCCGCAGGCCAAGCAGACTGTGGACTCATAAAATGAGAAAACTCGAAGGTAATGAGTTTGTCTACGCCAGCTTGTTCGGCAGCATCCATTTTCCAGCGGAGTTTGCGCCAGTCAATGGGCGGAAAGTTAAAGGGCATATCCCGATCAAAACTTTCCGTATTGGACCAGCCTCGCATCCCATGCTTGCGAATGAGTTCCAAATTGGCGTGCAAAAAGTGTGGTAACTCGTCGAACTGGACTTGTCCATCTTGAAAAGCCACAATATCCACAGCACCTTCTAAGATTGATAAAATTTCGTCCCAATCGGCACAATGTTGGGTTAAGGAAATGGCATCTTCAAACTGCTTGCCGCCATGCACATAGGGCGAAATGAGATTGGGCAACTGGGGCGATAGACTTTTGCAATGCAGTCCCAACTCTCGCAAACAGTCCACCCGACGCCGTTCCATTTTGCCCAATTCAAAAAATGGAACGGCGTCGGGTGGACTGTTTGCGAGAGTTGGTACTGCATTGCAAAAGTCTATCGCCCCAGTTGCCCAATCTCATTTCG
>JBAVRC010001219.1:0-2356 GCA_049694615.1 Thermosynechococcaceae cyanobacterium
GGCGAGTACTCTGCTAAGCAGGTCTATCCCTACGGTAAGTGGTTTTTTTATGAGCAAATTCTATGCGTTCCTAACTATGTCATTTTTGACCAAGACGGCGGCTTGTTAGAGTTTTATCGCCTCAAGCAGGGCAAGTACGTTCTGGAGCAGCCGAATCCTGACGGTCGCCACTGGGTTGAAGAAATGGGCCTTTTTCTGGGGACTTGGAGAGGCCAGCGCGATGAGCGAACCGGGTACTGGCTGCGCTGGTGGACTCAGAATGGAGATTTGCTCCTGTGGGGGAGGGAGCAGGCGCAGCAGGCTGAGGCTCAAGCGGAACAGGCTCAGGCTCAGGCAGAGCAGGCCCAGGTTCAGGCAGAACAGGCTCAGGCTCAGGCGGAACAGGAACGAAATCGGGCGGAACGGTTGGCAGCGTATTTGCGATCGCAAGGTATTGACCCGGAGGCGATCGCCTAATCTACTCGGCGATCAAATTGATTCTGTTATCGGTCGGAGGACTCAGGATCGCGGATTTAATAACCTACACTTTTAACCCTCACCCCCAGCCCCTCTCCCAACGGGAGAAGGGAGAAAGACTCAGTTTCCCCTTCTCCCATTGGGAGAAGGGGTTAGGGGATGAGGGCAGTGCAAGGTGTATCGCTTGTCAATACTCCGGACAGTTTTAGGCCGGAACCATAGCCTGAAACCCAGAATTAGTATGGGTTGAGCCATATTTTTCCAAGTCAGGTCTGAAGCTAACTTGGAAAAAATATTCAAAACGCTGTAGCCCTCACCCTGTAGACAATCTGAGCACATTGGCTGGATTTAGGGAGAGAGGGTTCCATAGGCCAGCAGATCGGGGTAGTTGTCATGAGATTGAATGACTTCTGGATCCAACGCAAAGGCCGTCATAAATAAGTTCAATAAATGCTCATTGAGGGCCAAGCGCTTAAACGAAGCGATCGAAAAACTGATGGGTTCGTTCTTGGGATGGTCTTGACGCAATGCAGCTTTAGCCAAGTTGAGGGCGCACAAACTGACATTGACATGAGAATCCAACGCATCGGCATTGCGGGCTTGAGAATCGGCCAAACCCGTAAATTGCCGAGCATCGCGAAAAATAAACTCAATTTGAAACCGAGCGCTGTAATACCGGTAGATATTACGGGGGTCGATGGCCAGATCGGTCGAGAACAGGAGCACATAGCTGGATTTGCCCTTTTGTTCTTTGAGCAGATAAGCCAAACGAACGATTCGTTTGAGGGAAACGGACCAGACCAACGCCGTATACAGTTTGACCCCCTCGCCTAGGTCGTCGACAAACTCAAACTGGCTGGGGTCTGCCAAGTTCACCTTGTCGCCATAGCGACGGCGAGCCCCTTTGGGCTTTTGCGGACCGTCGTAGAGAAATTTGAGATTGGCATCGCAGCGCAGCTTGCCAATGGCATGCAGGTTTAAGCCAACGACGCCATCGACCCACTTGCGTTTACCATAAAACCCGTCGGCGGCGACATAGCGAACCCGATCTGGCAGATAAGATTGGCAGTAGGCTAAATGGCCTATATAGAAATCCACTCGGCTCTTTGCCTCGTCTGGATTGCCCGGTTTTGAGATAGGGGCCTGTATGCCTGCCTCCGTTTGTTGGGCTGATAGGGCATAGCCCGTCTGCTGGGCTAGATCGACAATCCCCACTACTGACCATTCGAGTCCCCGTTCAGCTCGTTGGGTTTTGCCGTTGTAGAACCAATCGAGTCCATAGGTATGACGTCCACTTTTCTCAACAAAGGTACAGTCGACCACCGCAATTTGTTCGTTCTCTGGGGCACTGACTTGTTCAATGAGGCCTTGATTGAGCACTTCGACCCCTATTCCGGCTGCAAAGTGACGTCTGTAGGTTTTTTCCGATAAGGGGCTGTAGCGACTCAGGTTAGTATAGTTGACGTTTCCGCAGACGACGAAGATCGTCGTCATCAAGGTCACCAGAAACTTCTGTTGGGGTTTGCTATATGGCCCACTGTTTCCAGTAGACCCGCTAGAATTCCTTTAAGGCTATCCATCGGTGCACTCCATGTTTGATGATATCTGCACCCTATACGATGGATGCCTTTCTTTTCAAGACATCCGGAAAACTGTCCGGAGTATTGGCTTGTGTATGAGTTATTTATCTTTAATATTCTGGATCTTATTTAATCCACGATCCTTAGCTCTGTTCCTCAATTTTGGGCTGCCAGATTTCTGCTGCGGTGAGGGCAAGGGCTGGGAATGTGGGGGATTGAATAACGTCCATCCCTTTATATTCGGTGGATTTATAGGCTTCTGCGGCTAGGGTACAAATCGTGATTTTTTGCTCTAGGGGATCAACAATCCAGTACTCAGG
>JBAVRC010001220.1:0-3792 GCA_049694615.1 Thermosynechococcaceae cyanobacterium
GCCCTAGATACCTCTTGCTCCTCTTCACTGCTTGCGATTCATCTGGCATGTCAAAGCCTCCGCTTAGGCGAAAGTCATTTAGCCTTAGCCGGGGGTGTCAATTTAATGTTATCTCCAGAGGTTTTTATTGCTTTTTCTAAGATGAAAGCCCTTTCCTTAACAGGAATATGTAAAACCTTTGATGCAGAGGCAGATGGCTATGTTAGAGGAGAGGGGTGTGGAATCATTGTTCTTAAACGTCTTTCTGAAGCACTAGCAGATGGCGATCGCATTCATGCCATTATTCGAGGCTCAGCCGCTAATCATGATGGTCGGAGCAATGGCCTAACGGCTCCCAATGGTTTAGCGCAAGCTGCAGTGATTCAGCAGGCACTCGCAAATTCTCAGGTTGAACCCTCACACATTCAATACATTGAAGCGCACGGAACCGCAACGTCTTTGGGAGATCCCATTGAAGTTTCGGCATTGGGAAAAGTATTTAAGTCTAGCAAATCAGCCGATCATCCTTTAATGATTGGTTCGGTTAAGACCAATTTTGGTCACCTGGAAGGCGCGGCAGGTGTAGCTAGCTTAATGAAGGTGGTGTTGTCCCTTCAGCATCAAACCATTCCACCCCATTTGCATTTGAATCAACCGAATCCTTATATTCCCTGGGATCAGTTGCCGATTTGCGTTCCGTCAAAGGCTATGGCTTGGCCCTCGGCGAATCAACCCGCCTGTGCCGGTGTCAGCTCATTTGGGATGAGTGGCACCAATGTTCATATTGTGCTTGAACAAGCACCCGCATCTGGTGAAATGGAGCCATCATACTTCCCCCAAGTCCTATTATTATCAGCAAAAACAAGTTCTGCTCTGCATCGAAAAATAGATCATTTGACGGAATACTTAAAGCAACATCCTGCGGTTTCACTCGCTGATGTTGCCTATACGCTTCAAGTGGGTCGTCAAGCCTTTAAGCATCGTTGTCTATTGGTTTGCAAAACTGTAGAGGATGCGATCACCCAACTCCAGAGCATAACGGCCCAAAACTTCACGCAAATTAAAGGTTCCAAGTCGCCATCCCTAACCTTCATGTTTCCAGGACAAGGAACTCAGGTTATGAACATGGGACTTTCCTTATATCAAACCGAACCAACATTTCAAGCCGAAGTTGATCGGTGTTCCGAACTTTTACAACCGATACTGGATATCGATTTACGCGATATTTTGTATCCAAATGATTGCTCAGAGACCGCATATCCATCCTTGCAAAATACAGCCATTATCCAACCCATCCTTTTTGTGTTTGAATATGCACTGGCTAAATTATGGATGGCTTGGGGTATTTATCCTAAGGCCATGATTGGACATAGCTTAGGTGAGTATGTGGCCGCTTGTCTCGCAGGTGTTTTTTCCTTACAAGAGGCCCTGCAACTCATAACGGCGCGTGGGCAACTCATGCAACAAACCCCTCCGGGGGCCATGCTGGCGATCGCCCTTTCCGCTGCCGATCTTGAACCTCACCTGGCACCGTTTCAAGCTACCGATCATCAAATCCTTTCCTTTGCGGCAATCAACGGACCCTCTCAATGCGTGGTGTCTGGCTCCTGTCCGGCGGTGGATCAATTGCAATCACAACTGCTTGAGCAAGGAATCACTTGTCGACGACTCCCTAGCCAACATGCTTTTCACTCAGTCATGATGGATCCCATCGTGAGCCGCTTTCTAGAACAATTCCAGCAAATGACCTTAAACCCGCCCACCATTCCTTTTATTTCCAATGTGACTGGGACTTGGATTACCCCCGAACAAGCCACGGATTCGGTCTACTGGGTTGAGCACTTACGCAGCCCCGTGCGGTTTGCAGATGGCATTCAGACCCTCTTAGCCCAGCCAGATCAAGTGCTATTAGAAGTAGGGCCAGGTCAAGTTTTATCCAAGCTGGTTAAATCGCAAACCGGCGAAAATAATCCGCTCATTCTCTCCTCATTACCCAACCTCAAATCCCAGCAGCAGATTGATACACCCCTGTTAATCGAGTCTGAACTCAAGTTCTTCCGCCAAACCCTAGGGCAGCTTTGGCTGGCTGGTGTTCAACCCAATTGGCCTGATGTTTATGCCCATCAACAACGCCAACTGCTCTCTTTACCCACTTATCCCTTTGAGCGCCAACGCTATTGGATCGATACCTCCCCCAAAAATACCGAACAAAACCCGATCAATCAAAGCTTTTTGAATCACAAAGACTTATTCAGTCGCATTATAGATCTGCAACATAAAACGACGTTAACTGCCAAACTTGTGAGCCTTTGGGAAAAACGTGCTGCTCGTCGTCGTGCCTTAAAAACAACCCTTAAACAGACCTTAGTTGAAATTTTAGAACAAAGCTTAGGGATTGATGCTATTGGTGTTCATGATAATTTCTTTGAAGTTGGCGGAGATTCTTTACTGGCCATTGAACTCAGTGCTCGACTCAGTAAAAAGTTTCAGGTCAATCTCAATCAAAGTCAATTGATAGAAACACCAACCATTGAAATGTTAGCATCAGTTATTGAAAAAGCGAGGAATTCAAAGCAGAAATCTCCATCATCCCTTGTTGAAATTCAACCTAAGGGTTCCAAAAAGCCTATTTTTTGTATTCACCCTGCTGGTGGGAATTCATTTTGTTATCTTAACCTAGTGAATTATCTAGATCCAGATCAACCTCTCTATGGGTTGGAAGATCCGAATATCAATAAAAATTCACAGCCCATAAACTTTAAAGAAAAAGTTAAACACTACTTGAAATTAATTGAAGCTGTTCAACCAAACGGACCTTATTTTCTACTGGGCTATTCCTACGGTGGAAATATGGCTTTTGAAATGGCACTTCAATTAACAAAACAAGGCAAAGAAGTTGCTTCTCTAATTATGCTAGATAGCTTTCCTCCCATTTCATATCAAAATATAGTAGTGGAAGACACTCGTCTATTAGCTTCTATTTGGCATATGATTGGTCTTATGTTTAATAAAAACGAGCGTAATTGGTTAGACGAACTTCAAAAAATTAATCCAGAAAATCAATTAACCTATGTCTTAAGGCAACTTCAGTCCGATCAAAGTGGCATTGCCATCCCAGACAGTTTTCTAGATATTCAACTGCTGAAGGTGGCAATGAATAACTTCCGTGAGCTGCGCTATAATCAACCCACCGAAGTTTATACGGGTCAAATCAACTATTTTTGGGCCAAGGAAAAAATTCCTGAAAGCTTAAGTCACCTGCTCAATTATCAAATTCCTGATGATTTGTTAGGCGGAGGCTGGAGTCAGCTCTCGACCCAACCGATTCAGACCCATTTTGTCCCAGGGCATCATTTTACAATGTTCAATGAAGCCAATTATCCGATCTTAGGAAATACCTTGAAAGACTGTCTTGAGCAAGCTCAAAAAGCTGAGCTAAGTTTAAGTGTTTAAGTAATTTTTAAAAAGTGGATATAAAAAATGCAAGAAGCTCTAACGTTAGTAAACAATCAATATACAATTATCCGGCAAATTGGCCAAGGCGGCTTTGGCAAAACCTATCTTGCTGAAAATACGGCGGAACCGAGTTCCCCTCGTTGTGTTATCAAGGAGTTTATCCCTCAAGATATTCATGACTCAGAAGAAGCTCTGAGATTATTTATTTCGGAGAGCAATCGATTAAAAGAAGTGGGAATACACCCACAAATACCGTCCTTTTTAGATTTCTTTGAACAAGATGATAAATTCTTCTTGGTCCAAGAATATATTGAAGGTCAAAATCTAGAGGAAGAGCTGCGTCAGGATGGTGCATTT
>JBAVRC010001221.1:0-5962 GCA_049694615.1 Thermosynechococcaceae cyanobacterium
GTCACGGATTTTGCGTAGTCGGGTGGCTGTCGCTGCGGAATGGTCTTAAGCTTAGAGGTGAATGCTCCACAAGCGAAACCGTTGGAAGGATCTGCTCAATGCCCAACATTGCTGTCATTGACTACGACATGGGAAATCTACACTCGGCCTGTAAAGGGCTAGAAGCTGCCGGAGCGACTCCCCAAGTTACCGATCGACCCAGCCTATTGCACCAAGCCGATGCCGTGGTTCTTCCCGGCGTGGGAGCTTTCGACCCAGCCATGCAGCATCTTCAATCTCGCGGATTGGTTCCCGTCATTCATGACCTTGTGGCTAGCGGAAAACCATTTTTGGGGATTTGTTTGGGGCTACAAATTTTGTTCGAGGGCAGTACAGAAGGCCAAGAGGCAGGTCTGGGCATTTTTCCGGGCAAGGTCAAGCGTTTTGCCTCCGAGCCAAACCTCTCAATTCCCCACATGGGGTGGAATCAACTCGCCTTTACACAACCGACCCTAGCCCTGTGGCAACAGATGCCAGTCCATCCTTGGGCCTATTTTGTCCATTCTTACTACGTTGAACCCACCGACCCCTCCCTGATTGCCGCCACCACCACCCACGGGAGCCAAACCGTGACCGCTGCGATCGCCCATCGCAATGTCATGGCCGTTCAGTTCCACCCGGAAAAATCCTCGACCATCGGACTACGGATGTTAGCGAACTTTGTGGCACTGGTCCAACAACCGCAGCTCGCCATTGCCTCCTAGCAAGGTCAAGAACGGTGAAAATCCGAGGGAAACAACCCATTCAAACTGTACCGGGACATGACACGCGCCCGACCATGGCCCGCGTCCGAGAAGCGGTCTTTAATATCTGGCAATTTGACATCCCTGGCTGTCGCTGGCTGGATATTTGTGCGGGAACGGGATCGATGGGAGCAGAAGCCCTCTGTCGTGGCGCAGCTTGTGCAGTGGGGATTGAGCAGGCCGGACGAGCCTGTGCCGCCATTGAACAGAACTGGCGCACCATCGCTCAACCCCACCAGCAGATCCAGATTGTGCGAGCTGATGCTGTGCAGGGCTTGGGACAATTGGCTGGCCAGCTGTTCGATCGCATTTACTTCGATCCGCCCTATGCCAGCGACCTCTACCTTCCGGTTTTGGAAGCGATTGCTGTCCATCGTTTGCTGGCGACGGACGGATGTTTAGCCGTGGAGCATCGCAAATATACACCCCTCCCCCCCTCAATTGCTGAATTAACAGCGGTGCGAACTCGATGTTACGGCACCACCGCACTGACGTTTTATGGCATTGCCTATGCATAGTTCAACCCGTGCTTGGCCCCATGGACTCACCCAGTTGTGGCAATACGTCCTACAAAAATCGATCCTATTGCCCCTCACCGTTGGGCTGGCGATCGCCCTGTTGCTGATCTCCCCGGTCGGCGAATTTCCCCTCAACGACGACTGGATCTATAGCAAAACCGTGCAGCATTTGGTGGATACGGGCCAGTATCAAGCCCATCCCTATCTCAATGCCACTTTAGTCGTCCAAACCTACTGGGCCGCACTGTTTTGCAAACTGTTTGGGTTTAGCTTTACAACGCTACGGATTTCAACCTTAGTCCTAGCCCTCATTAATGCATGGGCCGTTGCCCGCTCTGCCCTTGTCATGGGCCTAGGCCGCAACTTAGCCCTCCTCTGCGGCCTTATGATTGCAACCAGTCCCTTAGTCTTTCAGTTGTCCTACAGCTTTATGACCGATGTCCCCTTTCTGGCCTTATCCAGTTTGTCGGGACTGTGTTTTCTCAAAGCGCTCAAACAACCGAAACCAAAATGGGGTTTTTGGGGCAGTGTGTTGGCTGTCTTAGCCTTTTGGGTGCGTCAATTTGGGATTTTGGTGCCCTTTGCCTTTGCGATCGCTGCCGCAATTTTGGCAAGGCGTCAACCCCATCTATTCCCACGCCGGATGCAAATCGCAGTCCTAGTGCCTTGGGGCATTTCCTTTGCAGCCTATCTGCTGTGGGCCAATTCCCTGAACTCAGACACGCCGATTTTAAAAGCGAACATTGCTTGGGCCGTTTCTCTGGTGGACGGCATCCGACATATTCCCGTCGCGCTCTGTTATATGGGTTTGTTTACGTTGCCCTTGGGCATGGGTCGTGCAGGGCAGATGGTCGCTGGCCAAACCCAATGGACCCGCCAACGCTGGAGACTGTTTTGCGGGTTTTGCAGCATTGCGCTCTTCACGTTTTGGCTCCCGCAAATTCTCTATTGGATCAAACGCCTTATCTTTCATGATGAAGCCGTTTGGCTCAGGGATTATGCCTGTCGCATGCCCTTGATGAAGTACAAAGCACTCCTGGATTTTGGATTTGGCCCCCTCCAACTTCCCGACCCGCACCCCCACACCACGGTGCAAATCCACGACGGGTGGTGGCTCATCACCCTCCCATCCCTGTGGGGAGCGGGCTTGCTGTTTATGTCCCTGCTGGATCGATGGCACAGTCTCCGTCTACCGATCAGGGATCTAAAAGAGCAAGGCGATCGCAATCAGGATGTGTTTTTAGCCGTCTGGGGGGTTGTATGCCTCCTGAGCACCTACAATCCCTTTCGTCCAGAAACATTGGATCGCTATTTCTTGCCAGCCTTGGTGCCATTTCTGTTACTGCTGACACGGGACTTTGCCCAGGTCAAAGGCAAATCAGCCCTGAAACCGATTTTAATCGCCGCTGTCTTGATCGCCCTGTTTAGCCTCCTGAGTCTACAGGACTATTTAGCCTGGAACCGAGCGGCTTGGGTGGGCCACCGCACCTTAGAAGCACGCTATCAGGCGACCCCTCAAACGGTTGCCGGGATTGACACCTTTGCCGGTTGGTACAACAGCGAAGCCTATATGGAGCGGTTTCAGACCCGCAGTTGGTGGGATGCCAATAAGGGCGAAAAAGGCCCCTGGGTGTTGGATGACCAATACGTTGTCACCAGTGCATCCATGCGATCTGGGTACGACGTGCTGGCCCGGATTCCCTACTGGTCCTGGATTGGGTTTCGCCAAAAAAATATCGCCTTGCTGAAACGATCCGCCCATATCTCCGAGTCTCGGCAATCCTCCTGGAGACAGATAGCCAGCTAGGGCTTGACACCTGTTAGGATGCGAGTGGAGATTCTAGGAGAAGTCGGTATGACTTTAGCTATTTTCTTGTTGGCGTTGCCCATGGTTGAACCATTGCCGGATTGGAATGCGTAGGCCAGGGATGGGACTCGGTAGGGATTGAGTGTCTCCCTATATTCAAGAAGATTGCTGAAGGATTACAATGCATCAGCAGATCCGGTAGCCTATTTTGCGTTCTATGCATGACGACATTCCTGAAGTGATTCGACAGTCGGTTCGCGAACCGTCGCGATCGCGCGTTCCAGCACCGGGCCGAATGGTCTTGGGCAGTGTGGCTGCATTGGCGATCGCCCTTATTGCCCTTTTTCTGCTGTGGCCCAAGGGAACCCCACCGACCACAAATCAGCCGATGGAAACCACCGCTCCCGTTGCCTCTGCGACGCCTGCTGCAACCGCCCCGCCCGATCGATCAGCGTCCCCTGAGGCGAGTCCTCAAGACCTGATGGGCCACTTGCGCTACGACGAAGCCCCGGCTGACGCATTAGAATTGATCGACCCCAATGGTTCGATTCAATTGCGTCGCGCCGCTGCTGCTGCCTACCGCAAAATGGCCGATGCAGCAGCGGCGGATGGGGTTCGCTTGCAGGTCATCTCTGGCTTTCGATCCATTGCCGACCAAACGGATTTATTTTTCCGCGTCAAGGAAGAGCGAAACCAATCCGCAACCCGACGGGCAGAGGTCAGTGCGCCGCCTCAATACAGCGAACACCATACCGGATATGCGGTGGATATCGGCGATGCGGATCGCCCCGACACCCAGTTAAGCCAAAGCTTTGAAGAAACCCCTGCCTTCCAGTGGTTATCCAATCATGCAGCGCAGTATAGTTTCGAGTTATCCTTTACCCGCAACAATGCCCAAGGCGTTAGCTACGAACCGTGGCATTGGCGCTTCGTCGGCGACCAGCATAGTTTGGAAACCTTCTATCGTGCCCAGCACCTCGGCCAATCTAGTGCGCCCTAGCGCCATCTCCATCCTTCGTATGTGACAGAAGTCACCCTCAGCCTGTCTGGTTTCTTTTAGGATAGATTTAGTTCAATAATGCCTTTCCCGCCTCGCTCTTATCTGATACCGTTGCATTAATTTCTGCAAAACTGTCGCTCTGCACCCAAAATTGCGCCATACTAAACCAATCACAAACTGACAATGACGCCTCCGAGGCCATAACAAGTATTTGCAACAGAAGGGACTACCCGATTTTCCCATTCTTTCATTCAGATCTTGCATCCCTATGAATATTTTCTAGCGATAATTCTCTTGTCATGGGCAAAAATCAACCGTCTCCCCCCCTACTCGTTGCACAAATCACAGACCTTCATCTCTTTGCCGATGAACGCCGCGATTTACTGGGGTGGAATACCTGGGAGTCTCTAGCGGTGGTGGTCCAGCAGGTCATGGCTCAGCCCGTTTCTCCCGATCTCCTTTTGTTGACGGGCGATCTGGCGCAAGACGAAACAGAAGGTGCTTATCTAAAAGTGCTGAAATGCTTTGAGCCATTGGGGATTCCGACCTATTGGCTTCCTGGCAATCACGATCATGTGCAAACCATGGAACGGGTCTTAAATCAACCGCCGATTTATATCGATAAATCCATTGACCAGGGTGGATGGCGGTTGCTCCTCCTCAACACCAATGTTCCGGGTCAAGTATATGGCGCATTGAGTGCGGAGACCTTAGATTGGCTAGCAACCCAACTGGCGCAAACCCCTCCAACTCAACCCACGGCGATCGCCATGCATCATCCGCCCTTTTTGGTTGGTTCGCCCTGGTTAGATAAAAGCGGTCTGCAAAACACGAGCGCTTTTCTGGAGGTCATCGATCGCTTCCCGCAAGTTCAATTGGTTCTCTTTGGCCATGTCCATCAAGAATTTAAGTATGTTCGGCAGGATGTGATGTATCTCAGCACGCCGTCCACCTGTATTCAATTCAGGCCCAAAAGTGTTAACTTTGCGCTAGACGATGCACTGCCCGGTTTTCGTTTATTGTGGCTGTACCCGGATGGGCAATACAAAACGCTGGTCCATCGGGTTTGCTTTCAGCAACAGTTAGACTTGGCGGCGCAAGGATACTAGAAATCAGTGCTCAACGGGCATCCTTAAAGCAGGATTTAGCATCGCCATTTCCCAGATATTATTGCAGATCGCGCAATGTCGACCTCTCCCTCGCCCAACTCGTTGACCCCGCCACTGACCCCTCAAGAGGAGGTAGAGCGTCAGGCCGAAGCAGAGCGAATGCAGGAGGTCACACTCCTCATGACCAACTTGTTCGATCGCGAAGAAGCGACGATTAAGGCCATTTTTCGCTGTCTCTACGATGTGGGTTCCATCAATTTCATTAATCGACGGATTCAGATACGCCCTTTGCGATCTTTGGCTAAGCCAGTCACCCGGCTGGTCCAACCAGTTTGCATTTTTATGGGCTATCGCTGGTTTCAAAAACAATGTCCACCTATGATTGTGGGGTGGTTGCAGGGCAAAGTCCAATTTAAGCCCAAGCGAATGCCGCCCAAACAAACCTATTCGGCTCCCAAGCCAGCGAGTGTTGAGATCCTGCCGACCCAGGCGGATCTGGTCGAAATTCGGCGACTGCGATCGCAGGTGAACTGGACCCGAGGCGCGTTGGTCGGGGTGAGCGCCATGTTGGTTTTGGCCCTTTTGGGCTTTGACCTCAAAACCGTGGAACAGCTTTGGCAAACGACCCTATCGGGGCAATCGGTCCTAGGCGTTCCTCCGTCTTCCCCCGCAAAACAAAGGGAAGCGATCCATCGCTAGGCTTCGATTTGATCAAGCACTGCCTGGGTCGATGGTCAGCCTATATC
>JBAVRC010001222.1:0-1766 GCA_049694615.1 Thermosynechococcaceae cyanobacterium
GAATGCAAGCGACCGCGAGAGAGACTGTTGTCTAGCGGACTGAAAATTCTAACGAAATGGTTAAGACTGATATTGGAACGGGAATGGCAGTGCAATCCCTTTTTTCTGGGGGAACCTTAAACTGGAAGCACTCGTCCAACCTCCAGGTCGTGTGTGTTTAGCATCCTCTGTAGCATCATAAGGGTTGTTTGACGGTTGTCCCTCGCGGCAGCGTCTGAAGCGACCCCTCCACTCACTCCTCACTCACACCCCTTATGAAAAATTGGTCGCGTTGTTTTGGGCAACTGCTGCAAGCAGATTGTCCTCGAGAGCGGGCATTGAGTTTTATGCTGGTGATCTTGGCGATCGCCTATGTTGGCTTGACTTGGGCGGAGCGGTCACCCGCTTGTGCTGGAAAAGAGTCAATCAACCAAGGGCTGCCGTTACAGTTTGAGTCCGTCAGTTGCGAATAGGGTCGGTCTATCACCGCATAGGTTGCGGGCAAGGGTCACAGCCGATATCCCAAAATCATCCCGGCCAACAAAATAAACCCAATCCATACATTTTCGCGAAACAGGTCCCCATAGGCTTTGGGCGAGAGGGTTTTGCGTTGCAACAGCCAGACTTCCCTGGCCCACACCCCGGCACTGACACACAATGCAACCCAGTAGCCCCCATGCAATTGCAGCACGACCCCCAGCGCGATGAACAGGGCCAAGGTTCCAGACAAAAATAGGGCGATCGCGCCCTCGACAAATCGACCAAAAAATAAAGCACTGGAGTTCACCCCCAAGCGCCGATCATCGGAACGGTCCGGCATGGCGTAAATTGTGTCGAAGCCCAGGGTCCACAATACGGTTGCCCCCCACAACAGCCAAGTAGCCTGGGTTAATGCACCTGTGACTGCACTCCAGCTAATCAGGACGGCAAACCCCCAGGCAATAGACAAGACCAATTGCGGCACCGGAAAAACGCGTTTGGCTCCGGGGTAAAGCAGAATGATCGGCACCGCCGCGACACAGAGCCAAAAACTCAAGGGGTTGAGGTAGAGCGACAAGCCAAACGCGCAACCAAAGGCAACCAATGCAACCGCAACCCCCACTTGGAGGGTGAGGGTTTTAGCGGCTAGAGGTCGGGTGCGAGTCCGTTCCACATGGGCATCAATGTTGCGGTCCCACAGATCGTTCACCACACAACCCGCAGCACTGGTCGCAATTGTCCCGGCCACAATGACTAAAATGAGCAAGGCTGGGGGTAGCCCTTGACTCGCCAAAACAACAGCCCAAAGGGCCGGAATCATGAGAATTAAGCGCCCCTCGGGCTTATGCCATCGCAGCAGGTATGCAATTTCGACCCAGGGGCTAGATTGTTTGTCTTTGGACGGTGTTGATGTCATTGTTAAGAACAGTAACACTTCCCTCTCATCATGCCAAAGGATGGCGGTATGTGGATTGATGTGGAGTCCATCATCGATGGTTACCGTCAGGGTTATTTCCTGATGGCGGAAGATGAGGACTCGGAGTTGGTTTGGTTTACCAGTAATGAACGCACCCTGATTCCGCTGGATGATCGGTTTCATACGCCGCGATCATTGCGACGCGTATTAAACCAGAATCGGTTTAGCATCGCCATTAATTGTGCCTTTGAGGCCGTGCTAGAGGGATGTGCCAATCGTGAAAAAACCTGGATTTCGGCAGAACTGAAGGAGATTTACTGGGCCTTGCACCAAGGGGGATGGGCACACAGCTTTGAAACCTGGCAGCAGGATGAGTTGGCTGGCGGTATTC
>JBAVRC010001223.1:0-14806 GCA_049694615.1 Thermosynechococcaceae cyanobacterium
ATTAATGCCCTGTTCAGCTTCTTGCAGGAATTTCAGGCCGAAAAAGCCCTGTCTGCCTTGAAAAATGTCTTGCCCACCCAAGTCAAGGTCTACCGAGATCGCACCCTGCAACAGATTCCAGCACGGGAACTGGTCCCCGGCGATGTCATGCAACTGGAAGAAGGCGATCGCATTTCCGCCGATGCACGGTTGGTGAGTGCTGAAACCTTTTATGCCGATGTCTCGATCTTGACTGGGGAATCCTTACCCGTTTTGCGTCATGCCCATCCCGTGCGCCCGCGTCAGGTGGTGCCTCTGCGCGGCGACACCGCCCTCCTGCAACCGGGGGAACAACCCCTCCAGGAAAAAGTACTGCCCGCCGAAATGTCTAACCTCGTCCTGGCGGGATCCTCTGTTTCGGCAGGGCGCGGAAAGGCCGTTGTCTACGCCACTGGCTCCCAAACTGAATTTGGCCATGTGGCCCATTTGACCACCATGGTCAAGCGCGAACCCAGCACCCTGGAAGTCCAAATTGCCCATATTGTCCGCGTCATTACGGCGATCGCCTTAACGGTGGGAACGGTAGTCTTTATCCTAACGGCATGGTTGGTGGGGTTAGAAGTTCGCGAAAGTTTCATTTTTGCCATTGGCATCATTGTGGCCCTGGTCCCCGAAGGACTCTTGCCCACCGTGACCCTGGCATTGGCGATCGCCGTGCAGCGCATGGCCAAACGCAATGCCCTGGTGCGGCGACTGTCTGCGGTAGAAACCCTCAGTGCCACCACCGTTATTTGCACCGATAAGACGGGCACCCTCACCAAAAACGAAATGACTGTGCGACACCTCTGGATGCCGCGACGGCGCTTGGAAGCCCCTGGGTTAGACAGTCAGTTTCGGCGAGGGTACTTGGAGGTGACTGGGGTGGGATATGAACCCGTGGGGGAGGTGCGGATGCCTCCTGACCCCGCCACCCGCAACCATGTTCAGGTCTTACTCGCGGGAGCGGCCCTTTGTTCCAATGCCCGATTGGTGCAAACCCCTACGCCCCATCAATGGCAAGAAATTGGCGATCCCACCGAAGCGGCGTTGATTGTTGCGGCTCTCAAAGGCGGTCTCAATCTGGAATACTTGCAACAAAAAGCACCTCGGCAACGGGAAGTCCCCTTCGACTCCCGACGGCGGATGATGTCCGTGGTCCTGGATTGGTCTCTCACGGACCTGTGGATGAACGATCATCGTTACCTCTGTTTCACCAAGGGTGCGCCCCTGGAAGTGTTGCGCCACTGCACTCAAATTTTGCGCAATGGGGAAGTGGTGCCCATGACAGAGGCTGATCGGGCTGCGGTGATTGCGGCCAATGACGACTTAGCCCGTCAAGGATCGCGGGTGTTGGCGATCGCTGCTCGTCGCGGCAATGCCGAAGTGCTCAAATTCAGTCCCCAAGATCTAGAACAAAATCTGATTTTGATTGGCTTAACTGGGATGCTGGATCCGCCTCGTTCGGAAGTGCCGGAGGCGATCGCCCAATGTCACCAAGCGGGCATTGCCGTGACCATGATTACAGGGGACTACAGCCTCACTGCTGCGGCGATCGCCCAGAACATCGGCTTAGCCAAAGGCAAGATCCAAGTGGTCACTGGCGAGGAATTAGGGCATCTGTCCGATGCCGAACTGCGCCAAATTTTGCAACGCCATCGGGGACTGGTGTTTGCCCGCATGGCCCCAGAACATAAACTCCGCATTGTGGAAACCTATAAAGCCTTGGGCCAAATTGTGGCCGTGACCGGGGATGGTGTGAACGATGCTCCAGCCCTTCGGGCGGCCCACATTGGCGTGGCGATGGGGTTGAATGGCACGGATGTGGCCCGCGAAGCGGCTGATATTGTGCTGTTGGACGACAACTTTGCCACCATTGTCAGTGCCATTGAGCAGGGACGCTCGGTGTATCAAAACATTCGCAAATTCATGACCTATATTCTGGCCTCAAACCTGGCGGAAGTGGTCCCCTTTTTGGCAATGGTGCTGCTCCACATCCCCCCAGCCCTGACCATTTTGCAAATCCTGGCTGTGGACCTGGGCACCGATATGGTGCCTGCCTTGGCCCTAGGGGCAGAACAACCCGAAGCTGGGTCTATGAACCAGCGCCCTCGCAAATCCTCTCAACGACTATTAGATCGATCGCTGTTGCTGCGGGCCTATGGGGTGTTGGGCCTAACCGAGGCGATCGCCAGTATGCTGGCCTTTTTTGCGGTGTGGTGGAGCCACGGTTACACGCTGGCCCAATTGCAGGCGATCGCCCCCAAACTCATTTCTCATACTGCTAACGCGGCACCTATGCTCATTTATGCTCAAGCCACGACGATGACGCTTTTGGCGATCGTGGCTTGTCAGGACGGGAATGTGTTTGCCTGTCGTTCTGAGCGCAACTCTATTTTTAAGCTCGGCTTTTTCGGCAATCCCTTTATTTGGGTTGGGATTGGGTTTGAATGGATCATTATTTTATCCATCGTTTTTCTCAATCCCTTGCCCAAAATTTTTGGCACAGCAGTCCCTTCACCCTTGCTCTGGTTGCTGTTATTGGTTTGTCCTGTTTTAATTCTCGGAGCCGACGAAGTGCGGAAACGCATCTTGTTTCATCAATGAAGTTATGTTCGTGAGCAGGTTTACAGGACTTTGAGTTCAATTTGTTTTGAATGGATTAATAATTCTAAGCCCATTAATATCTGAGTAACCAAAGTCTTCTGTGTATAGCGTTTGAACATTTGCCTCTAAACAAGCCGCAATGATCATGGAATCCCAATGAGATAAGCTAAAGTGACTCATCAGATTTTCTGCACGATCAATAACGCTCCATGTTGGGAGCGCGGTATACCAAACCTGCTGCAAGTCACGAACATACTGATAGGCTTGCACCCTGTCATATCCCAATGCTTCCAATTTACGGCTAGCTGCCAAATACTCAGATGCAACTTGCCATAACAAAACACCTTCTGTCAAAGCCGAGACAAGAGAAATTGCAATTTCTTGTTTGACTAAATCGCGGGGATCATTGACATAAATCAAGATATTGGTATCAACGGCGTTCATGCAAGGTTTCCCGCGTGAACTGAGGTGCATTTGGCGGAATCGGATTCCGCTGCATTCGCTCAATGAGCGATTTTAGAAATAGTTGTTTAGCGTCGGGGTCAGAAATAGGTGGCGACACGACTTTCTGAGATTGAATGAGCAAATCGACTTCAGTTCCTTCTGGCAAATCATAAGCGGTTTTAAGAACAAATGTACCATTACGGTAAATTGCTTTCAGTGTTTGGGGCATTATGAAGTAACTCCATTCTAGATAGAATAGCAATTAATTTTAGTTATCCACACCATCCTGTTGCTCAAAAATTCCCAAGGGCTTTTGTTAACTACCCATGAGACTGGTGTGCTAGTTACACTCGTATCTTAATCTTTCCTAACCCTATTCTGCTTCTTCAATAGCCCCCAGTGATCGCCCCCAATTACTCAGTCCGTCTGATTGGGTCGAATCGTCATCCAGCAACAATACTCAAAGCCACCGCCTCCGCCACCTTAATGCCATCAATCCCAGCCGATAAAATTCCTCCCGCATAGCCAGCCCCTTCCCCCGCCGGAAATAGCCCCACCGTATTTAAACTTTGATAGGTCTCATTCCGTTTAATGCGAATGGGCGACGATGTTCGGGTTTCAATGCCCGTCAAAATTGCATCATCCATTGCAAACCCTGGGATCTGCCGCTCAAACGCCGGAATGGCTTCTCGAATCGCGGCGATCGCATAGTCTGGCAAACTCTGGCTCAAATCCCCCAACTTCACCCCTGGTTTGTAGGACGGATAAACCTGGCCAAAGGCCGTGGAAGGGCGATTGGCCAGGAAATCCCCCACCAATTGCCCCGGTGCCTCATAGGTACCGCCGCCCAATGCAAACGCCCGTTCTTCTAACTGCCGCTGCAACGCCACACCCGCCAAAGGCCCATCGGGATAATCAGCGGGGGTAATGCCCACGACAATCGCGCTGTTGGCATTGGACTCATTACGGGCATATTCGCTCATGCCATTGGTGACCAACCGCCCCGGCTCCGAGGCTGCGGCCACGACCTTACCGCCGGGGCACATGCAAAAACTATAGACCGACCGACCGTTGGCACAGTGATGGACCAACTTATAGTCGGCGGCCCCTAAATGGGGGTGACCCGCCTGTTCGCCAAAGCGGCAGCGATCAATCAACGATTGGGGATGCTCAATGCGAAAACCAATGGAGAAGGGTTTGGCTTCCAGGTAAACCCCACGCTCAAACAACATTTGAAACGTGTCGCGTGCGCTATGACCCACAGCTAATACGACGCGATCGCCTGCCATATATTCCCCTGTTTCTAAGCGGACCCCGCGCACCTGACCTTGGTCGATATCCAGATCTTGAACCCGACTTTGAAAGCGAATTTCGCCCCCGAGGGCTTCGATAGTGGCCCGCAAATTCTGCACAATTTTGGCCAGCCGATAGGTGCCAATGTGCGGTTTATTGATATAAAGAATTTCCGGGGAGGCTCCTGCATTGACCAGCTCCGTTAGCACCTTGCGTCCGTAATGGTTGGGATCGCTCACTTGGCTATAGAGTTTGCCGTCAGAAAAGGTACCCGCGCCGCCTTCGCCAAACTGGGCATTGGATTCCGGGTTCAGGCGTTTTCGGAGCCAAAAGCCAAAGGTATCGACACTGCGATCGCGCACGGACTTTCCCCGCTCCAGCAAAATAGGCCGAAAGCCCATTTGTGCCAGTAGCAACCCGGCAAACATGCCGCAAGGTCCCGTTCCAACCACAATCGGGCGCATCCGAACCGTCTTGGCTGCTTGCACAACGGGGCGATAAGTCATGTCCGGCGTCGGGACCACATGGGGATCTTTTTTGAACCGCTGGAGCAGGACTTTTTCTTTCGGTGTTTCAATATCAACGATATAAACCAGTCTAATTTGCCCCTTTTGGCGGGCATCATAGCTGCGTTTAAAGATGGTGTAACGAATCACGTCAACCGCAGCCAGGTTCAGTTTTTTGAGAATGGCATCCTGAAGGGCCGTTTCGGCATGATCTAGCGGCAGTTTGATTTCATTGAGACGTAACATACTCGAAGTTGGGGTAAGGTAAAAAGGGGGGTCAGATAAGTTGCAATATTTGTTGACGCCGCCAGTTTTTGCTAGGGTCTTCTGTTCTGGCAGGTGTCTATGCAATGCCCATTCTGTCAGCATACTGATAGTCGTGTTTTAGAGTCTCGTTCGGCTGAGTCCGGGCAAAGCATTCGGCGACGGCGCGAATGTCTGGCCTGCAACCGGCGATTCACCACCTATGAACGCATTGAATTTGTCCCCATTACCGTTTTAAAACGGGGTGGGCAACGGGAGTCTTTCGATCGATCTAAATTACTCCGGGGTATTGTCACGGCCTGTGGCAAAACTGGAATTTCGGCCATTCGGCTGGAAGCCTTGGTGGACGATATAGAGGCCGAACTCCAGCAACGGGCCGTCCGAGAGGTGACCAGCACCGAAGTGGGCGAAGCCGTTTTACAACAACTCAAACTCATCAGCGAAGTGGCCTATGTTCGATTTGCTTCGGTTTACCGTCAATTTCAGGGTATCCGAGACTTTGTGTCTGAGCTAAATCAACTCCAAGAAGATCAACTGGTGGCTGCGACAGAAGGCGGCGACTATACCATCGAGCCGATCGCCTCCGTTCCACTCCATCGGTAGCCCAGCCCATAGTATTGCGCATAACCCAATCATTGGCATTTTGACAGCGTACAACGCTTTTCTAAACTACCCCACCTGCGCTAGAATCATAGATCTAGCGCTAAAGTTGGCTAGGGCGACCTTGGGACTTCCAACGTCGTCAGGCACTCCACACGCTTAGGTGTTCACCTAACATCAGGAAGAAGGAGTCGTCTCTACGGAGGATAACCTAGGAAATATTAAGCATGGTCAATCAGAAATTAGAAGCACCGAACGTTGGCTTTACCCACGAAGATTTTGCGGCCCTACTCGACAAGTACGACTACCACTTTAACCCCGGCGATATTGTGGCGGGTACGGTTTTTAGTATTGAGCCAAGGGGCGCTCTGATTGACATCGGCGCTAAAACTGCTGCTTATATTCCCATCCAGGAAATGTCAATTAACCGCATCGATAATCCCGATGAGGTTTTAAACTCGAACGAAACCCGTGAGTTTTTCATTCTCGCGGACGAAAATGAAGACGGTCAGCTCACCCTTTCCATTCGCCGCATTGAGTATATGCGAGCTTGGGAGCGGGTCCGTCAACTCCAGACTGAAGATGCCACGGTGCGATCGGCGGTGTTTGCCACCAACCGAGGCGGTGCCTTGGTGCGCATTGAAGGGTTACGCGGATTTATTCCGGGGTCTCACATTAGCACCCGAGCTGCCAAGGAAGACTTGATTGGCGAAGAATTGCCCCTCAAATTTTTAGAGGTCGATGAGGAACGCAATCGGCTGGTTCTCAGCCATCGTCGGGCCTTGGTCGAGCGGAAGATGAATCGTCTGGAAGTGGGCGAAGTGGTCATTGGAGCAGTACGCGGGATCAAGCCCTACGGTGCGTTTATCGACATCGGTGGGGTCAGTGGCCTTCTGCACATTTCCGAAATTTCTCACGATCATATTGATACGCCCCACAGTGTCTTCAATGTGAACGACGAAGTGAAGGTGATGATCATCGACCTAGATGCCGAACGGGGCCGGATTTCGTTGTCCACGAAGCAGTTGGAACCGGATCCAGGGGATATGGTCAAGAACCCGCAGGCTGTGTATGACAATGCGGAAGCGATGGCAGCGAAGTACCGCGAGGCGATGGCAGCACAGCAAGCGGCTGCGAAGGCGGCTGCGGCTGAACGAGAAGAGGAGTTGGCTGCCGCTGCTGCGGTTGACTAAAAATTAGGGTCTGTTTTCACGAGGGTCGGTTGAGGCAATATTGCCTCAGCCGACCTTTGTCTTGATCGCCTTATGCTTCTATCGAAAAATCTAGGATTGAATAGCCTGTTGCCAAGTCCTCACCGCTTCCACATGATTGGCCATATCGATACAACGCAACAGCAAGGTTAAATCGATTCCCGGCACCGCCTCGCTTTTCTCGATCTGCTCGTAATGAAGTTGATCCCCCTCACCCCGCAGATGATAAACCGCTAACACGCCATCTTCCCAAAACCATACTTCAGGAATCCTCAACCGCTGGTAAGCATCCAGCTTATTAATTCCACCGCTGGTAAAGACAACCTCAATCGCCAGATCAGGCCGCGATCGCTTTGCACCAGGAGTCCGCTCTGGCGTCAGTCGATAGGACTCATCCGCTTCTCGTTTCACCTGTCCGGTTTCATTTTCTAGGGTCATTGAACCCGTCGGGGTAAAGTCGAACCCTGTAATGAGTAGGTAAAGTTCCAATAGCGCTGCGATCCGTTTTTTAACCGTTTCATGGGCTTCACTGGGCACCTGGACAATCTCCAATACGCCATCCAAAAACGAGAGCCGATATCCCGGACGATCCAGCAATTGCTCGACGGCCTTAAACTCGCGCCAAGTTAACCCCTCAAATAAAAGGGGGGTTTCCTTCTGAGTGTTAACAATAACTGTTGCGGTCATAGGAGATAGGGTCGATCAATAATAGGGGGGGCAAAATGGGTCCTGTGCTCAAAATGCTAACACTCTGCTGAACAACCGTTGACGATGGAATGAATCTTGTATCGCGAGACAACGCTCCATTGTGTTAGAAGCCTTGCCGGGAATAAATTTTAGCCCATCCCATATTCGGTAGAGGAGAGGACAAGAATCTGCTAAGCTGCAAAACGGAGCGATCGCAATAACCCTGTCGAATTTGCCCAACTTGACAAACAGAGGTTAGGATCGCCAAAGCAAAAACAGCAATCGCTAAAATCGGCATGACGGGTAATCTAGTTCGAACCCCTAGTCCTGAAGAACAAGAACTTCAGAACAAACAAGCTGAGTTGGCTGATCTAGAAGCCAACTTAGCAGAACGAGAATTGGAACTAGCCACCATTCAAGCCGAATTGAATGCCTTTGAAAATCTCTACCTGCAAATGGTGGGGATTCGTTTGCAAGAATTGCAGCGCATTAAAACGCAAATTGAAGAATATACAGCCTACCTTGCTTCTGCCCATGATTTTCGTCCCTCAGGGGAATTAAAGCATCTGTACCGCCAATTAGCAAAAGTGATTCACCCTGACTTTGCCACAGACCCAGAAGAACGCCAGAAACGCGAACAGATCATGGCAGAAGCCAACCGAGCTTACGAATGCGGCGATATCGAACGCCTCAAAACCCTGTTGCAGGACTGGTCTAGCTGTCCTGAATCGGTTCAAGGAGAAGATTTATCGGCTCTGTTGACCCGAACCGTTCTCAAAGTTGCACAAAGTCGGCAGCGATTGGCGTATATTGAGCAACAAATGCAAAATTTGGAAAAAACGAATACGTTTCGGCTCCACATGAGAGCAAAGCAAGCCCAGCAAAAGGGACGCGATCTGCTAGCCGAACAAGCTCGTGAACTCGACCAACAGATTCGGATTGCCCAACAGAGATTAAACGAGTTGAAGACGCAAACAGGGTAGGGAGTAGCATGAAATACCAACTGGAACAAGATAACCAAACCGTTCAACCTGTTGTTGTCTACAGGTCTAATCCTTACTATCTAACGAGTACAGCAGATTTGCTGCAACAGGGCTTAGCCTTAGCCGATCAGTTGGACGACGCTATTGCCAATGGGGGCGTACAACAAGCCCATTCCCCTGAGTTAGACGTGTCGGATCATGACTCGATCTTGGACAATGGGCAGACCCCTACCGTGTTACAGCCCGAATCTGCCCTAAACCGTTCGTCAAAATCCACGTTGCTTCAGTCCCCCCAGTCCGATGAAGATCCCTCCTGGGCGCAGGTCTGGCTGCAACGCGGCTTCAGCAAGTTGAAACAGGCAAACTTGCTGGGTGCCCAGGACAATTTTGAACGGGCATTGCAGAAAAATCCCCAATGTATTGAAGCCTGGAATGGACTAGGGGTTACTCACTTTCGCCTAGCACAAGGTGCAAATGCTGTGACTGCGTTCCGCGAAGCACTCCGTTTGGACCCCACCAATGCCTCCCTCCACTGCAACTTGGGTTCGGCCTTTTATCTCCTGCGGGACTTCTTAAATGCCATTGCTAGCTTTCAAAAGTCGGCCCGACTAAACCCTAAAGACGTGCTAGCTTATTACGGCTTGGGGGTTTCACTGCTCCATCTGCAAGACTATAGTAAAGCGATCGCCTCCTTTCAACGGGCCGTTGCCTTGGATGGACACCACGCCAATAGCTTCTACGCCTTGGGGTATGCCCATTATTGTGTGGGAGACTTGCCCGCTGCGATCGCCGCCCTCGGCAAGGCCAAACAGCGCGAACCGAAATATGCCCCTCGTTACGAAGTCTTCCTGCGCCATTGTTTGCAAGATAGCCTTGAGACCCGCTAGGGCCAACTGTTAAACGACAAACGCATCCCTCATTCAGGCAACGTCGGTGCAACTGAATAAAGTCATCATTGTTTATAAAGCCGGGGACGCGTTAAGCCAACAGTGGGCCGCGACCTGCGCTCGCCAGTTGGAGTTGCGACATTGTCAAGTGTTAGCCGGACCGAGCGGTCGTGCCGATAATCCGTTTCCTGTGTTTTTGGCATCTGCCCATTCCTCCATCGATCTCGCTATTGTGTTAGGCGGGGATGGCACAGCCTTAGCGGCTGCCAGACACTTGGCCCCCGAAAAAATTCCGATTTTAGCCGTTAATGTGGGCGGACATCTAGGGTTTTTGACCGAGCCCTTTGATCTATTTCAAGATACTGAAAACGTGTGGCAACGCCTCACAGATGATTGCTATGCCGTACAGCAACGCATGATGCTACAGGCCAAAGTCGTCGAAGCTACGCCCCAAACCGCCCCAAACGCGAGTCCATCGCCTCTCCCAGAACAGACCTTTCTGGCCTTAAATGAAATGTGTGTGAAACCGGCTTCTGCCGATCGCATGATCACCTCCATTTTAGAAATGGCCATTGACGGCGAGGTGGTGGATCAATATCAAGGGGATGGGCTATTGGTGGCAACGCCCACGGGTTCCACCTGCTATACCTTGGCCGCCAATGGTCCCATTGTGCATCCCGGCATGGCAGCGATTATTGTGACGCCGATTTGCCCCCTCAGTCTCTCCAGTCGCCCTATTGTGTTGCCCTCTGGCTCCTTGGTGAGTATTTGGCCCCTTCAAGAGCGGGATTTAAGTACAAAGTTGTGGATGGATGGTGTCCTGGCCACCTCCATCTGGCCGGGACAGCGGGTTGATGTCAGCATCGCTGACTGTCAGGCCCGATTTATTGTATTAAGAGAAAATTATTCCTACTATCGAACCTTGCAGGAAAAGCTGTGGTGGGCCGGTGCTCGGATTCAATACAACAATCGTCATCGCAAATGATCATCCGACGAGTCGTCTGGTAAATTTGCCTCGATATCCAGGCGGCGAATTAAGATTTGGTCTAAACGTGGCCCTTCATTGGATAGCACAGTAATTTCAAAATTTTGATAGTGAAATATTTCACCTGGTTCAGGAATTTTTTGGAGGTAGAATATAATAAAACCCCCCAGCGTTTGATAATCTTCTGAAATTGGAAATTCAATCCCGACTTCCTCTTGAACAACTTCAAGATCTGTTTGAGCTTGAACGGTAAAGGTATGATTATCTTGTTCTGTGATTTGCAAGTCTTGGGGAGAAGAATCTTCTTCTTCTAGCCCAATGATGGAGCGCATGAGATCTTGGAACGTTATTAATCCAGCTGTGCCATTGAACTCGCTTTCCCGCACCATGACAGCACCCAACTGATACTTTTGCATCATTTGCAACACATCTTGGATGGATGTCCCTTCCGAGACAAACCAGGCAGTTTGAATCCAAGGTTGGATAGAGATTTCTAAATTCAACGACTCAAAGCTGATCTCACGTAATACATCTTTGTAGTAAATAATTCCCCGTATTCGATCCAGTGATTCATCAATGACTGGATAGTAGTCATGACCTGTTTGCGACACTTCGCTCAAAAATTCTCCTAGTGTAAACTGCGATTCGATCGCATGAATACTGGTTCGAGGCACCATAACTTCTTCGACCAATGTTTCGCCAGATTCAAAAACATTTTTGAGTAATTCCCGCTTTTCATCGTGTAAATCGCTATGTTCGGAAGAAGCTTCTAGGATGAGTTGCAATTCCTTGGCCGTGACGGAATCGAAACTGGAATCCTGGACAAAGGGCACACGCAAGATTTTTAACAACCGCCGATTCGACTGATTCAAAATCCAAACTAATGGTGCAAAAAGCTGAGAAATACTCAGACTAATGGGACCTAAAAACCGGGCCAATTGTTCGGGGTAGGCCAGCGCCAAAGTTTTAGGACACAGTTCCCCTAATACAATCTGAATATAGGCGATCGCAATAAAGGCAATGGGAACCGCTAGAGAATGGGCAATCCAACGGCTGGTCGCATCCTGCCCCTGGGACTGATCGAGCCAATCGAAGAGCAACTGGGCGATCGCCTTCTCGCTCATCCAACCTAATGCCAAACTCGATAGGGTTATACCCAACTGCGTGGTTGACAACAGTCGTTCAATATCGCGTTGCAGCCGTTGAACCGTTTTGGCTTGCAAATCGCCTTCTTGTACCAGTTGTTGAATCCGTGTCCGTCGCACGGAGACCACTGCAAACTCAGCCGCCACAAAAAAAGCGTTGATTGCAATTAGCACCAAAATAGCCAGGATACTTGAAAAGATCTCCGGGTGAGTTAAGGCCACCTAGATCCCCTTTTCCGCAATTACGGCTTTAAAAGAATTTTAGGCACCTTTAACTGAACCTTTTGATCGGGATAATCAGATAGATCTAAAGAAATCCATTTAGACGAATTGGGCGATACTCCCAACACTCTGATAGCCCCATTGAAGGTTTCGCTTTTAGCTGGAAATTTTGTGGGTAACCCCTTCACTTCAGCCGAAAAGAATTGCGATTGATCGTCCGAAATATCTAGAAAATCGTATAGAAACTGTACAGGCTGAGCACCATTATTCTTCATCTCGACCGTTAAAGTAACCCCATCGGCATCCGCGCTTAAGTCGCGGATATCCAACTTAATGCCTTGGGATTGGACTGATAGCGGTAACGCTGCGGCAACGACTGGACTACTGGAAGGGGTGGGCGAGGCTTTACTATCTTTGGATTTATCGTCCTTTTTGTCCTTGTCCTTGGCGGATTGCTTCACATCGCCGGACTTAACGATCCCCTTGGTCTCTCGCTCGACCTTGGCCAGGATATCGCTCTCTTTGAGCAAATAGTTTCCTTGTCGAGGATATTGATTTTGGGTAGACGAGTTGCTAACAAAGGGATTCATGTCCGGTTGCGTTACCCCCTTTAAGGACTCATGGCCAAACAAGAATCCTATTAAGGCGCTGAATGCCCCCAACGCAATCACAGCCAGCAACAAATAGAACGTCACCCGAACGGAGGGATCTTGACGAACCTGTGCAATGGACGACGAAGCTTTCTGAACCAGCCGATCAACCTTTAAAAACCTTGCCATCTCAAGCACACCAAACAGGTAGGCTTAACGCGCCTCTAAACAGCAGCGTCTAGCTAAACTTGGACTATACCAGATAAGATGGATTTGTGCGATGGTCGCCTGATCGGCGTTCTATCCATTGAAGGGCAATAGGCTGTAGCCAGGGTTGGCCGAGCGGTTGAGGCAGCGAACTCATAATTCGCGCAAGGCAGGTTCAACTCCTGCACCCTGGATTCAACTGTATGAGTCAAGCGGAGCAGATTGTGCCAAACTGTTTCGCTCAGACTGCTCCGATCCGCTCATCTATGGGACAAAGAACATCAGATTATTTATTTTGCAGGTTGGAAAGAGAGGTATTAAAGGGACTGGGGATATCCTGCGTGCGGAGGATTTCGTGATCTTCGCTTTGTTGTTTCATGAGATCGGCATATAAGCGCTCAAAGCGATGGGTTCGCCCTTCCACGCGCTTTTCGCCATGCTCAATGCCAAAGACCCATTTCGCATCATCGACTATCGCAATCTCCGACCAGTATTGGTTAAACCCAGTTGCGTGGTCAACTTGCTCGGCAACGCTTGGCCGGTTAATTGGCTCATTATTATCTTGAGCAAAGGCGGGTGTACTCGCCACTGCACCAACGGCCAACACGCCCAAAAAGAGTGACTGCCCTGCCCATTTGAGAGACATACCTAATATCCTTTACGCTAATCTGATAGATCCTAGCTTACCCATTCTGCAAAATCGATAAAACATTCGGTGCAGAGGGAAATTCTTATTCCTGTTAAACATTTCATAATGGCCCCACCCCCTTCCAGCCAAATTGCTTCAGCTCCCCTGAGCGATCTCAAACCCCTTTTGTTGAACCTTCTCTGCACAAAAGCCTATAAGGTCGGGGACTTTACCCTGTCCTCCGGGCAAAAAAGCACCTACTACATCAATGGCAAATGGGTGACCCTTGACCCTGTTGGCGCGCTCCTTATCGGTCGCCTGATGTTGGACGCGCTGCCGCCCGGAACCCAAGGGGTGGCAGGACTAACGTTAGGGGCGGATCCTTTGGTGAGTGCGATTAGCGTTGTCTCGGCCTATGAGGGATGTCCGATTCCGGGGTTAATTGTCCGCAAAGAAGCCAAAGGCCACGGGACACAAGCCTATATCGAGGGACCGCCATTGCCTGTTGATAGTCTAGTCGCGGTTGTAGAGGATGTGGTGACCACGGGGCAGTCTGCCCTTAAAGCCGTGGATCGGTTGCGGACAGCAGGGTATCAGGTGAACCATATCCTGACGCTGGTGGATCGCGAACAGGGTGGGGCACAAACTTATGGCGAGATGGGGTTGCAATTCGATGCGCTCTTCACCATTCGCGATCTGCAACAGCAATGGCAGCGCTTGCAGGAGTCGAGCGGTTCTGAGACGAATGCGACATAATATCAAGCATGACCCATTTAGAACACTATTATCGAGTGTTAGAACTTCAGCCCGGAGCAACCTGGTCAGATATCAATCAGGCGTATAAGGATTTGGTTTTTATTTGGCACCCGGATCGCATTCCGCAAGAGAACGAACGGCTCCATCAAAAAGCGCTCCAGAAACTTCAGGAAATCAATGCCGCTCGCGAGGCCCTGCGATCGCACCACAAAAATGGGTCAGCCCAGTCTACGCAAGGGACTGCTGCTGCCGCTTCGCCTCCATCACCGCCCAAACCCAGCAGTACGGCGTCCCAAACCCGTGCGTCCCAAACCCATCGCACAACCTATCAGCGGCCTGGATCAACGGGGCAGTCCCATCAAGCGTCCCATACGTCATCCCATACGCCGCCGCATAGTGCGTATAAGTCTCATACGGCGCATCATGCATCGCAAACGCCCCATTCTCAACCGCCCCACTCGGCCTATCAACGGCCCACTACACCGGATATGACCAAGGCGGATTTGAAAGGGCAGGATTTACGCGAAAAAGATTTATCGGGGCGCAAGCTCAGCTATGCCGACCTTACGGAGGCCAATTTACAAGACTCGTTTTTGCATAACATCGATCTGTCCCATGCCACTTTACTGCGCGCCAACATGTTTCGCGCCAATTTGCTAGGGGCCAATCTCCGCCACGCCGACTTGCGCCAGTGCAATTTAGTGGGGGCCGATCTCAGTGGGGCCGACCTGAGCTATGCAAACCTCACGGGAGCCAAAATGGGGACGGGCGATCGC
>JBAVRC010001224.1:0-10794 GCA_049694615.1 Thermosynechococcaceae cyanobacterium
GGCACACTGGTTGCAGTCCACACCCCATCGGATGATCGCGCACAACCCCACTGCATTGTGGCCGATAAATGCGGGGGCTGTCAGTGGCAAGCGGTTCAATACGACTATCAACTCCGGGCCAAACGACAGCAACTGGTTCAAGCTCTAGAACGGATCGGAAAATTCAAAGATCCGCCCGTGGCCGAAGTCTTAGCGGCTCCCTCTGCCTTTGGCTACCGGAATAAAGCCACCTATCCCTTAGGTTTCCGAGCCGAAAAAGGACAGCGAAAAGTGTTGGCTGGGTATTACCAAAAACGCAGTCATCGTCTGATTAATCTCAACCAATGTCCTGTCCAAGATCCGCGTTTAAACCCTTTCCTGGCAGATATAAAACTTGCCATTCAAGGGCAAGATTGGTCGATTTATAACGAACAAAATCATCGGGGCGAACTGCGGCACCTGTCCCTTCGCATAGGACGCCGCACTGGAGAGGTACTCATTACCTTGGTGGCCCGGACTGGAAATAACCTGCCCAATTTGGAAACACAGGCCCAGCATTGGTTAAAGCAATTTCCTGCGGCGGTGGGCGTTTGTCTCAACCTGAACTCGGAGCGAACCAATCGCATTTTTGGTCCTCAGACGCAGTGTATTGCCGGCCAACCCTTCTTACGGGAAACCTTTGCGGGACTAGCCCTAGAAATTCAACCCGACACCTTTTTTCAGGTCTACACCGAACAGGCAGAAGCGCTGTTGCAGGTCATTCTGGAGCGACTCAATCTGCAAGGCCATGAAATTGTGTTAGATGCCTACTGTGGCATCGGCACCCTGACCCTACCCATTGCCCAACGGGCGAAGGCTTGCGTCGGTCTAGAAATTCAACCCGAAGCCATTGAACAGGCCGAACGCAATGCGCAACTGAATGGCATCGACAATGCCACGTTCTTCGTAGGGAAAGTTGAACAGACTCTCGAACACTTAGCGCTTCAACCCGATATTGTTTTGCTGGACCCCCCCCGGAAAGGCTGCGAACCCGGTGTAATCGCCCAACTCATTGAACGCCGGATTCCCCGCCTGGTTTATGTGAGCTGCAATCCAGCCACCTTAGCGCGGGACTTACACTCACTCTGTCAGAATGGGCCGTATCGTTTACTTCAGGTTATCCCTGCCGACTTCTTTCCGCAAACCGCCCATGTGGAATGCGCCGCCTTCCTAGACCTTGCATCGGATTGCCCTAGCCCATGACTGACGCGCTATTTCACGCTTATACGTCTCTCTTTGGCTGGATAGGAGTGGGGCTGTTGCTATCCCGCTTGTTGCCAGAAACCATTCCCCATTGGCTCGGACGCGGCTTATTTTGGATTGGGATGCCCATCGAAATCTTTGCCCTGGCGCGTCATACGGATTTTTCCCATGTGGTGTTGCTGACGCCCGTGGCGACCCTCAGTATCTTAACCCTGGGTCTGAGTTTGGCTTTTGGGTTCCTCCAAATCAATCAACGTTGGCCGTTGGGGTGGTTGGGATTGCGAGGACAATCGACCCTATCCCTCTACCCCAATCCGGCTTGGTCGGGTTGGTCTGCGACGATTCCTGGCGACGATGGCACACATCCCAAGGGTTTGAGCGAGGCTCAAAAAGGGAGCTTTGTCCTGTCGGCCATGTTAGGGAATACGGGATTTGTAGGATTGGCGATCGCCGCCACCCTACTCAGTCCTGAGAACCTGGGTATCGCGGCCTTTTTTGCAGTGCTCCACAATGTCTTTGGACTCTATGGGGTGGGGGTTTTTGTATCCCATCATTTTGGCCAATCCGAGGCAATGGCAGGTTGGCAAACATCCCTTTGGGCTATTTTGAAGGTGCCTTCCCTTTGGGCGTTTGGGTTGGGGGTGGCCACGCAATCCATTTTCTTGCCGGCTTCCACTGAAGCTGGACTGGATCAATGTGTTTGGATTGTGATTCCCTGCGCCTTTGTCCTAACCGGAATGCGGCTTTGCCAGATCCGCAATTGGCATACCTTGGTCAGCGGCGTTTTGCCTGCAACGGTTAAAGTCCTGATGATGCCTGCCATTGTGGCCTTGCTGACCCCCTACTTAGGCATTGTTGGCGAACCGCGACTCGCGTTGGTTTTAATGGCGGGGACGCCTACGGCCTTAACCACCCTCGTCCTAGCGGAAGAATACAACTTGGACCGGGATGTGATGGCCAGTAGTATTGCGCTCAGTATGGTGGCCTTAATTCCACTGGTGCCCCTATGGATTGCGATCGTGGCTTAGGGGCACAGGGTTGATTATGCCGTCAACTCGTCTGAACGGCCTCTAGCTGAGACGGTTGAAATCGATCCATCCAGGCTTCTAAATACACCTGGTTGGTCTTTTGCTCTGTGGGCTTAACCGTGTCTACCGGGTGGGGCATCAGGCCCACAATGGCCGCATTGGTCACACAAAACATGGACTTCTGAAAGGTTTCACAGATTTTAACCAAAAGATCTGTTTCTTGACGCAGAGTGTTCTGGTACACCTCATGCAGATAGTCAGGAATAAAATGACGCATATCATGCATCAACAAAGTGGGTGGAATACCCGCACCGCCAATGGGTAGCGGATCGGCATATAGCGCACCATAGGTAAAGCGACCTTGGTCGAAGGGGATTTGCTGTGCTTGGGCATTGTAAGAAACTGTACCCAGAAACGGAGTCCCCCGCAAAAAAACTGCTTCGACATAGGGCACTGCTGCATCGGTCAAAAAAATGAGACCCGCTGACTCTAACAAAATGTCGTAGGTTTGACCGCGAATCTCAACGCGATAGGACAAAGGATTACCGGCGGCTGCAACCAAACCCTGTTTAATGAACTCAACAATCTGGGGTATGGAGGTTATTTTCCCCGTCTCATATTGCTCCGCTAAGTTCAAAAATAATGGGCTCATAACCTCCCAAAACTGGCCCAAAACACTGTAATAAACCGACTGACGCACCTGCTCTAGCAAAAAATCGGGAAATAGCTTATCTAGCCCCCTTATTAAGGGATTATTCCGAATTTTGGCATCAATAGCTTTACGGGCTAAGGTTTGAAACGCTGGGGAGTCCAAATAGGTCTCTAATCCCCCGCCACCATGCCACATCATGACTTTCATGCAATATTCGGCATATTCGTAATTAATGCGATCATGCCACCAGTGGCGGAGTAATTTGGCTAGATTGACTTGGCCATTGAAGTACTTAAAGAACGGAAACAATTCTAAAAATTGATGATCTGCAATGTAAATCAGGTTCTTGTAGTAAGCCTCTAAAACAACGCCGTAGCTTTTGAGAATTCCCACCACTTCCAGTACATTTTGCGGGGTATCAGGAAGCAGCGTTTGCCCTTTGTAAATCCGATCAATAAATTCGGTATAGGGATGTTTGGAGGCGGATAGATTTTTCTTTGGCATAACGTTACTTTTCCAAGAAACCGGATATCGCAGAAGGAAGCGGTAGCGAAGCGTTCGTCGCAGAGACCGTTAATGGAGATACGGGAAGATGAGCGACGGCGATCGCAGGCGGCATCAGTCCCGAAAGCGTTGCTTGTGCCCAGCCCGTCATCCAATGGGGCTGTAACCCAAACCCCACAATGAACAGGGCTAAGATCGCACCCGGTGCCCGTTCGCGCCAAGTCACTGGCGGTAGGACCACAGCCTGTCCGTCAGCGCGGGTGTTCAGACGGCCAAAAAAGGCCCGGTTCACCAAGAGCAGAAAATAAACAGCGGTTAACCCAGTGCCTAACATCGCGACCAAGGTCTGGACCGGAAAATCGGGGAAACTACCGCGAAACACCAGAAATTCTGAGATAAACCCGGCCATTCCCGGCACTCCCGCACTGGCCATCACCCCAACCACCATCAAACTTCCGATCACGGGCAGACCCCGTTCCGGGTTCAATAGACCGCGTAGGATCGTGAGATCCCGCGTCCCGGTTTTTTTGTAAACCACGCCCACTAGCAAAAATAATAGGGCTGAAATCAAGCCGTGAGAGATCATTTGCACCACGGTAGCGATCAAGCTCAAGGGGGTAGCCGCCGCTGCCGCCAGCAAAATATAACCCATGTGACCGACGGAACTGAAGGCCACCATTTTTTTCATGTCGGTTTGGGCGATCGCCGTCAAAGCACCGTACAAGACACTAACGGCTGCCCAAGTCGCCAGCCAAGGGGCCAGAAAAGACCAAGCTTCGGGAAATAACCCCACACCGAATCGCAGGAGTCCATAGGTTCCTAACTTCAGGAGCACCCCAGCCAGTAAAACCGAGATGGGTGTCGAGGCTTCAACGTGGGCATCTGGAAGCCAGGTATGAAAGGGGACCAAAGGAATTTTGATGCCAAACCCCAAGAGCAAACCGCCGAGCAAGATCAGTTGTTGGGTCAAGGGTAGGGCTTGCGCAAGGTCGGATTGGTAAACAAAGCTGTCGGCCCCGCTCAACCAGACCAATCCCAAAAAACTGCCTAAGATGGCAATGCCGGAAACCGCTGTATAAATTAAAAACTTGGTGGCAGCGTAACCCCGACGGGCACCACCCCAAATGGCAATGAGCAAGTAGAGGGGAATCAGTTCAATTTCATAGAACAGAAAGAATAAAAGCAGGTTTTGGGCAATAAATGCGCCAACCACGCCAAAATTCAGGATCAACAGCAATCCGTAATAAAAACGCGGGCGTTCAATGTCCTCATCCGACCCATAGATGGCAATACCAGTGAGCAAACTATTGAGGGCAATCAGCGGAAAGGACAGTCCATCGATCCCAACTTGATAGCGCAAGCCTAAATTGTCGAGCCAAGGCAAACTTTCTTGGAACTGCGAGTTTGGGGCGATCGCATCAAACTGCAACCCGATCGCCATCGTCCAGACCAAGGACAGTCCAGCCACCATAAAAGCAAACCATTGCACCTGACGCGCCGTTTGCAAACCGGGCCAGAGCACAATCACCAACGCACCGATCAGCGGAATCCACAGTAAGGCACTTAACATGGGGAACTGAAACTCCTTACCACAACGACCAGGTTAATAACAGGCCCAAAACGCTCACCCCTAGCAAAATCGTCAGCACATAGAACTGCGACTGCCCGGAGACGCTATATTTCAACCCTTCGCCACTCAACACCGAGGCCAGTCCAACCGCATTCACAACGCCATCCACCACGTAGCGATCCACCCAGGCGGTGATGCGAGACAGGGCATCCACCACAAAGACCACCGTCACTCGATAGAGCCGATCAATGTAAAAATCGAAGGCCAAAATATCTTGCAACACACGGATGGGTTTTTGAATCGAGCGAGTCATAGACTTTTGTAGGGGTAAGCTGGCGCCAATGCTGCACCCAATAACCCCCGACAGCATCAGAGCAACCACAACCCCTTTGTTGACATAGTTCCAGTCGGGCAACAGAGATAGCTTGTGCATCAAGATGGGCAAGAGCAAGGTCGCAATAATCATGGCCACCATCGGCACCGCCATAGGCCACGGCACCTCGGGTGCTCGTCGCGTCTTGGGCTGTTGTGGGCCAATAAAGATCAACCGAAAAAGCCGAGTTAAATTGAGGGCCGATAGGGCATTCACCAACAATACAATGGCGGACAAGATCGGCTGGTCATACCAGAAAATATCCAGCCCCCGTTCAAAGGCCCAAAAACAGCCCAAGGGAAATAACCCAACCAGAGCCACGCCCCCCACCACAAACGCCACCGTTGTCGCGGGCATCCGGGACCAAAGGCCCCCATATTCGGTCAAATCTTGGGTGTTAGTGGTCAAATGATCGAACCGACACTCATGAAAATCAAGGCTTTGGCGATCGCATGGGTAAAGAGCAACAACAGGGCAAAGTTGGTCCACTGCATGCCTACCGCAATAAACACCAGGCCCAAATAGGCACTCGTGGAATGGGACAGGGCCCGCTTCAAATCAATTTGGGCGATCGCCACTAAAGACTCGCCAATGGCGGTAATACTGCCAATCACCACCAGGGCCATCAAAGCCAATGGCGACAGATTAAGGATGGGCTGCAACTTAATCAACACATAGGCCCCCCCAGACACCACCACCGAATTTCGCAAAATCGAAGCCGGATTGGGACCTTCCATGGCCTCATCCAACCACAGGTGCAACGGAAACTGCGCACATTTCCCCGTTGGTCCCGCAATCAAGGCCAATCCCAATAAATTTGCCTCAATGGGCGAGAGGGTGGCCGTTTCGGTCCAGTCGTAGAGATAGGGGAAATTCATATCCCCAGCCATCACCGCCAGCGCCACCACCCCCATCAGCAGCAAAATATCGCCAACCCGTTTGGTCAAAAACGCATCCCGCGCCGCCGTGACCACCAAGGGCTGGGCATACCAAAACCCCACCAGTAGGTAGGTCGAGAGGGTCAGCATTTCCAACAGGGCATAGCTCAAAAACAGCGAGTTGCTCAGGGCCAGACCGCTCATGGCAGCTTCAAAAAAGCCCATCAACGCAAAGAATCGGGCTAAGGCCCAATCCTTCTCCATGTAGCCCAAGGCAAACACCTGGGCCAAAAAGCTCAGGCCGGTGACCAGTTCCATCGCCCCCACGGTCACAGAGGAAATCTCGATATTGAAGGTCAGGTCCAGATCGGCGACCCGCAACCAGTGAAAAATCAATTGCAACGGCTCTTGGTGCAAGGTGTGGCTAAACACCAGCGTTCCATGGACCAAAGCCGCCACCGTCATCAAGATATTGAAATAGGCCGCCGGACGAGGGCCTGTCCGCTTGATCAAGCTCATTGACCAGGGCAAGGTCAGGAGCGCGCCCACCAATCCATAGCAGGGGACCCACCAGCTCGTTTGCAGGAGGATGTCATTCATGGAATCGTCTCATGATTCTTACGTCCAGAGATAAACCGCCCGTGTTAGGCGGATGGCACCAACATCCAACGGAACGCGGGGGATTGGCTCAGACCCCGATTCTGCAACGGATGTATCGAAATGTTAAATTCAGCTTAAACCCCAACGGTACCCCAGAAATAGGGGCGAACCGTCAAAGTGATCAATTCTCACTCTAAATTTTACTTATGGGTCACTTTTAATAATATTTTTATATAGGTGGGTTTGTTAACACGTCTCAAACGCCATCCCCTATGGTAGCTGAAGTCCTAGGTATGTCTACTCATGACCATGTATATTAGTCAAGCTGATAGCCTAGATTTGAAACTATCATAGATACTTATATTGTCAAAAGGAGAACAGCAACTTTATTCTTATGTCATGATTGAGAACGCTTGGATGAGATCAAAGAATGGCCACCCCCGTGTAAAAACGGTTCACTGTCGGTGGCAAGCCCATTGGTCAAAGCGTCAGGTAATACCCAACAAGTTAGGAGAATAGATTATGCCTATTGCGGTCGGAATGATTGAAACAAAAGGGTTCCCCGCTGTGGTTGAGGCTGCGGATGCGATGGTGAAGGCCGCCCGTGTGACCCTGGTGGGTTACGAAAAAATCGGTAGTGGTCGAGTCACCGTCATTGTACGGGGCGATGTTTCAGAAGTTCAGGCTTCCGTTGCCGCAGGCGTGGAGTCGGCGAAACGGGTCAATGGCGGCGAAGTGTTGTCGACCCACATCATTGCGCGTCCCCATGAAAACCTCGAATACGTCCTGCCGATTCGTTACACCGAAGAAGTCGAGCAGTTCAGAACCTAAGCGTTCTGGCCGCAAAGCCTCGTTAATGTCGATTTCATCCGTTTTGTTTAATTTTGGAGAATGGTTCTTATGGCGATCGCAGTTGGCATGATCGAAACCCTAGGGTTCCCCGCAGTGGTGGAGGCAGCTGATGCAATGGTGAAAGCCGCCCGTGTGACGCTGGTTGGCTACGAAAAAATTGGGACCGGTCGTGTGACCGTCATTGTGCGGGGCGACGTGTCTGAAGTCCAGGCTTCCGTTGCCGCAGGGGTAGAAAACGTGCGTCGCGTGAATGGCGGACAGGTTCTCTCGACCCATATCATTGCCCGTCCCCACGAAAACCTCGAATATGTGTTGCCCATCCGCTACACCGAAGACGTCGAGCAATTCCGTGAAAGCGTATCAGGTATCCGTCCCATCGGTAGACCGTAACCGTCCATGCAAATTGCGAAAGTTCGCGGCACGGTTGTAAGTACCCAGAAAGACCAAAGCCTGATGGGCGTCAAGTTTTTGCTGGTACAGCTCATTGACGAAGAAGGTCAGCTCCTTCCGTCCTACGAAGTAGCTGCCGACAGTGTAGGGGCTGGAGTTAACGAGTGGGTTTTGGTTAGCCGTGGCAGCGCGGCTCGCCAGTTGTCTGGCAACGAAAAGCGTCCCTTAGATGCACTGGTTGTCGGCATCATTGATACCGTGAACCTTGACAATCGTCCGCTCTATAGCAAACGAGAACATCATTAACCGTTAACCCTACGGATGAACATTCAGGGTTGTTGGCTGGGGTTGTCCGACAGAAGACGCCAACACCCTCTATCAACTGAGTTCATTCTTCAGTTAGGAGATTTTATTCATGGTTGTCCGAGGCCTTGCAGCTCCACCAACACCTTGGTCCAAGAGCTTGTCTAAACCTCAAATTCACCCGACTGCGTACATTTACTCTGATATCAACATCATCGGCGATGTTCGTATCGGGGAAAATGTCATGATTGCGCCCGGTACGTCCATTCGGGCCGACGAAGGGAGTCCCTTTGCCATCGGGGCCAGCACCAATATTCAAGATGGGGTGGTCATTCACGGGTTAGAGCAAGGCCGCATTTTGGGGGATGACGGCAAAGACTATTCCGTCTGGATTGGGAGCCACACCTCAATTACTCACATGGCCCTGATTCATGGTCCGGCCTATGTGGGAAGTAACTGTTTTATCGGATTTCGCTCGACGGTCTTTAATGCAAGGGTGAACCAAGGCTGCATCGTGATGATGCATGCCCTGATTCAGGATGTTGAAATTCCACCCGGTAAATTTGTGCCGTCCGGTTCGATCATTACATCCCAACAACAAGCGGACCGATTGCCGGATGTGCAACCGGGAGATATTGAATTTGCCAGCCACGTCATTGGCATTAATCAATCCCTGCGATCTGGCTATCGATGTGCCGACGACATCGAATGCATCACCCCAATTCGGGATGAACCAACTGGAAATGGCTCACGCTCTAATGGAGGATCTGCCGCTGTGGCAATAGGAACAAGTTATCTCAGTGCCGAGGTTGTGGAGCAGGTGCGCCAACTCCTGAGCCAAGGCTATCAGATTGGAACAGAACATGCTGATAAACGACGCTTCCGGGCCAGTGCTTGGAATACCTGCGCGCCCATCGCTGCCAACCGCGAGCCAGAGGTTTTGGCTGCGCTAGAGTCTTGCATGGCAGAACATACGGGGGACTATGTCCGCGTATTTGGCATTGACACCAAGGCCAAGCGGCGGGTGGCCGAAACGATCATTCAGCGTCCCGATGGACCCGCTGTCGTGGCGACAAAAACTACTGCCAGCGTCGGAGGAACCAGCACATCCCCGACAATGGACAGTTCCCAGAGTGATACCGATGTCGTCGCCCAAGTGCGTCAATTGTTGTCCCAAGGGTACCAAATTTCCACGGAATATGCCGATAAACGGCGGTTTCGGGCGAGTGCCTGGAATACCGGCGCACCCATTACAGCTCAACGCGAATCAGAGGTCCTTGCGGCTCTGAATACGGCCATGGCCGAGCATGTCGGGGAATATGTACGGTTGGTCGGTGTTGACCCCAAAGCCAAGCGTCGCGTGGCTGAAGTAGTGATTCAGCGACCTGATAGTCAGGGCGGTTTTTCTGCAGGTGCAGCCACTTTCCGAGCGAACCAACCGGCTTCGGGTGGTGGCAGTGCTCCATTGGGGGCAGAAGTTGCGTCGCACGTGCGTCAACTGCTGGCTCAAGGCTACCAAATTGCGACAGAGCATGCGGATAAACGGCGCTTCCGCGCCAGTGCATGGAATACAGGCCAACCCATCACTGCTCAACGCGAATCAGAGGTCCTCGCAGCGCTGAATGCTGCCATGTCCGAACATATTGGAGAATATGTGCGTTTGGTGGGAATTGACCCGAAAGCCAAACGTCGGGTGGTTGAGGTTGTCATTCAACGTCCTGAAGGGAAGGTCGCTGCCGCTTCTAAGCCCAGTTTTACCGAGCCTGCTCGCGCATCTGTGGCATCGACTGCATCGGCTCCTAGTTCTGCAAGATTATCCGCTGAGACGGTTGCGCAAGTGCGACAGTTGTTAGCTCAGGGCTATCAAATTGGTACAGAACATGCCGATAAACGGCGTTTTCGCGCCAGTGCCTGGAACAGTTGCGACCCCATTGCTTCCACGCGTGAGGCTGACGTTTTTGCAGCCCTCGAAACGTGCATTGCTCAACATGCTGGAGAGTATGTCCGGTTAGTGGGAATTGACGCGAAAGCCAAACGCCGTGTGTTAGAAGCGATCATTCAACGCCCCAGTTGATCGAACGCTCACATGGGTATGGATGGAAAGATTGGGGAAGGACTGGAAAGTCGGCTTCAATGGGCCATATCATTTGTTGAGTCCAGTCCTCCCCGCTTTATTCATTCGGTTGGATGAACCCTTGTTTTTGGTATTTCCATGTATTTGCCGCCGCTTCAGGCCAAACAAGATTCTCGGATTTGCATTAATGGCGATGTTTCGATTCATCCGAGTGCGGCGATCGCGCCAGGGGTATTGTTGCAGGCAAACCCCGGTAGCCAGATTATTGTAGGGGCAGGAGCCTGTATTGGTATGGGTGCCGTGTTACACGCCCATGAAGGAATTTTGACCATTCAAGACGGGGCCAGTC
>JBAVRC010001225.1:0-4469 GCA_049694615.1 Thermosynechococcaceae cyanobacterium
GAATGATTGCTTCTGTCGATGCACTCAGCATACTCATTCTTCCAAACTCTTGATGTTTTCAGTCTAGCGTTTGGATAAGAAAACGTTCAGATTATTTTTTCATGACTCCTAAGTAGACCTAACGGCACAGCGCAGCGATGGAAAAGATCTTCGAGTCGCCACCAGAGTGTTTCGGCCATCCGCTGCAAACTCTTTTTAGACATGGCAACCAAAGTACAATTAGAATTATGCCAACAATTTTACGGATCGGCCCTTATCGCTTTTACTTTTATAGCCATTAGTCGAATGAAACACCTCATATACATATCGACCGCGATGCCTTATCGGCTAAGTTCTGGCTGGAACTAGCTAGCCTAGCTAGCAACATTGGTTTCAACGCTAAAGAACTTCGTAAATTACAATCGATATTCCAGGAAAATCAGAAAAACTTATTGGAGGTTTGGCATGGGTATTTTGGCAATTCGGGCGGACGAGAGAGTTAAGAATGTTTACTTTACTGAAGAAACTGTCAGCGTTGATTTAATGGATGGGCGGATAATTACTGTACCTCTAGTTTGGTATCCAAGGCTACTTAATGCCACGCCCGATCAACGTTTGAATTGGGAGGTTTGCGGTGGTGGTTATGGGATTCACTGGGATGAAATCGACGAAGATTTGAGTACGGAAGGGATGTTGCATGGTGCTCCTGATCCAGCTACCTTGCAAAGTCGTCTGCATACATAGAATTAAATATTCTTTTCGGGAAATAAGATTTGACAATAATTAGTAGTTTTCCCAAATTTGATATGACGTCTCACAAGCGATAGACCTTGCACCCGCCCCTTAAAGCCTCCAACTTTGGGGTTTGGGGGGCCGAGTGCAAAGATGATTCAGGCTTAAACGATCAGAATTGCATTGACACCCTGATGTCCAAAGGGTAGATCTGACACGATGGGCCTTTGGCAATCCATATGGCGATCGCGTTGCAAACGGGATTAAACTCCCAACTTCTCGGCAATTTTGCCAAGTGCAGCCCCATTGCCCATAAGCAACGTATGATTTTTCTGGACAAAACTACCCGTTAGTTCTGGTGGTGCAGCAGGGGTAATGCCGAGTTTCTCTAAAATTGCACGCACAATCTTGCGGTTCTGTAGCAGAAGATTATGATTCTTTTCAGCTGTGTCTGCGCCTTCAACCGGGGAAAGCTCGGGAACGGTTGCCCCTACTTTTTCGGCGATCGCCTTAAAGGTCTCTTGATTTTGGAGAATCAGGACCTGGTTTTGTTCGAGGGGTGTACCTGTCGTGGGCACATCTCCAGTCGACGTAATACCCAGTTTGGTAGCAATTTTTCGGGCAAGTTCTCGGTTTTTCAGAAGCAGTTCTCGATTGGTTGCAACCATTTGGCTTTCATCTGCCTGAGCCAATTTAAACGATTGTTGCGTCTGAGCCAACCGTTGGAATGACGGCACAGGATTAGCCTGAGCACTAAACTGAATGCCACTTAAACAAATAGACAACAAACCAGTTCCTAAGACTAAAATCTTCACTGCAATGCTCCTAATGACGAACGATTATGACTGCTAAAGGCAGATCCGGGGAACTGAAGAATGGATCGCAGTTTTAACCCAGGCATCAAAAGCTAACAATGTAAATTAATGTATTTTGTAGTTTTCAATACATTTTTCTATCTTCAATGTATATATTGCATCAATTTAATGTACATACTGCTAGATTCGCCAATAAAAGGCCATAAACCGCCCATAAACCGCCAAAAAGTGGCCTGCTTCGCATCCCTTTTATGCGATCGCACTTAAGGCCAGGTTAGGACACCGCGATCGCCGTCCAGAATCACATTGACCCCCACAGGCAACGCGGCATTGACCCCTTGATGCCCAAACGGGAGATCCGACACAATGGGAATGTGCAAATCCATGAGGCGATCGCGTAAGACCTCCTCCACGGTCAAACTGGGAATGCCAGCGGGAGCTTCGCACTGGCTAAAGCGTCCTAAGGCAATCCCCTTCACCTTGGCCAGCGCCCCGCTCATCCGCCACTGGGTCAATAGGCGGTCCAGCCGATAGGGCGCTTCCATAACATCTTCGAGCGCGAGAATAACCCCGTCTAAGTCCGGTTGCAGGTGGGTAAAGAGGAGATGGGTTGCAACGGTCAGATTGGCGGGCAACAGCACCCCCTGCGCCCTTCCTTGGCCCCACCCTTGGCCTTGCAAGGGGGTCAGCGATCGCCCTTCCACCCAATCAAATAAGCGATCCACGGACCAGTCCGGTTCATCCGCCAAGGTCGTCAAAACCGGGCCATGCACCCCGGAAATGCCTTGGCAGGCCAATCCCCACAGTAAACTGGTCACATCGGAGAAGCCAATCACCCATTTGGCATCGGCCAAAGGCCATGTCCAGTCTTCCAGGAGACGCGCACCGCCATAGCCACCCCGTCCGCAGAGAATCGCTTTATAATCTGGGTTTTTCCATCCCGTGGCTAATGCCTGCCGCCGATCCGCATCGGTCCCCGCTAAATAGCCCCATTGGTGACGATAGGTCGGCGAGAGATCGACGATGTACCCTCGCGATCGCCAAATCTCTACCCCTCGCTCGAAGGCATCTGTCTCCCGCAATGCACCGCTCGGCAACATCACCCAGAGGCGATCGCCGGGTTGGAGGAACGGGGATATTTGGCAAGGTTTCATGGACGACTTTAAAGCGGGGACGGCTTACCTTTAATCTTTTACACTACCCCGCTTCGTCCCTTCTGGTGCATTGCGCGGCGGGATCTCACGCCCCTCGTAAAACCGACGCTCTAAGCGTCCTAACGCTGCCCATCCGCCCAACGCCAGCAAGGCCAGCAGACTGAACCCCACCGGTAATCCCGACAGTCCCCCATGACCCACAGCCAAAAGCAGTAACGTAACCGTCCAAGCGATCGCAGCCCCCGTCGCTAACCCCGTTCGCAACCGCTTCACCTGCGCCAATGCCCCTCGACAACTGGCACAGTGAACCGTATGGGAATGGTAACGATCCAGGAGTTGCGGTTTTGTCCATGGAGGCGGTAACATCTGCCCCTGAAAGGGCTCCGCCTCATATCGCTTTAACCACTGGTGCAACTGGAGGACAAACAAATCCGCCTTTGTGGGTAAGTAAAACGCTTGAGCGACATTTGGGCTGCCCCCCGCTGCAGCTAAAGCGCGCTCTTGAAAATGCAGAAAGATTTGATCGTCTTCCAAAATGGCATTTTGACTCATGTGGGAATACCAGATGGGAGACAGACGCATCAAACGACCGGGCCAAGGCGAGGCAAACTTAAAGGGAAATCGGGCAAACAAGCGGCATTTTCCTTTGCCTATAGGGGTAGCATAAACCACGGTCAAGGTCCGCCCAAATTGCTTTGAGGTTAAATCATGCGCCATGAAATTCGGTGCGACAAAGCAGGTATCTTGTCGGCCCAATTTACCCCGACGCGGTCCCTCAGCCCACACGCCTGTAAATCCGTGCTTCCCAGACTCGACCACCTCCAACTCCACCGGAGCGGCATTGGCCCGATTGCCCACAGAACGATGGTGGGTATAGGGCAAATGACTCGAATCCAACACATTTTCCAACAGTGTCAAGGCATCGTAGGGCAAATCGCGGAAGGTATTGAGACAAATCCATTGCTCCGGGGTTTCTTCCATTGCTTCAATGATCGGCAGGGCAGTTGTTTCAGCCTTTTCGGGTTGACCGGGATACACGAATAACAACCCTTGCCGCACAGTGGTTGGCAACGATTGCAAACGCGATCGCGGAGATTGGCAGGCTTGCGCATTGCCATTCAATTGAGGAATTCGTTCACATTGCCCGCCACCGGAAAACGCCCAACCGTGATAGGGGCATTCCAAGTATCCGTCAGCCGTAATGCGCCCCTCCGACAACCGCGCCAGACGATGGGGGCATTGATCCGCCATGACGCGCCAATTCTGGGTAGACGGTTCCCACCAAATCGCCAAATCCTGATCCAGCAAGGTGAACGAGGTGGGTTTTGTGCGGTCTAAGTCCTGCACATAATGGATGGGATACCACACTTCCTTCCAGTCGAACCGATTGGGGTCGGGGCCACCTGCAGGTTGGTGCAAAGGCTGACTGGTGGAATCGGGTCCCGTCGCCTGTTCCTCCGTCATCCCAAGGGCGGGGGCAATGACATCCAACCCTAAGGGAGGTGAAGCAACTGAGGTTGAGGCAGGTCCGTTCATGGGGTGACGCAATATTTCTTTACATTTCTGTTATAACGTCTGTGTCCCATTTCCGGCAGCAACCCATTCATCAGAACTGCTTCACGCTCGAATCACTGTAATCATTGGCTCCCCAGTGGTCCGATGCAGTTCCGTTTTCAATCGTTCTTCTAATTCGGGTGCATTCTCGCGGCGATCGAAAATCACCAACCACCCTTCCTCTTGTCCCAACCGGGATAAAGCTTAAAGCGGGACAATGAGTGGGATTGATTGT